>DATFXZ010000631.1:0-6780 GCA_035315305.1 Terriglobia bacterium
ATCGGTTTGCCCGGTCTCAACGGCTTCGTCGGCGAATTTCTGATCTTGCTTGGCACATTCAGCGCGAGCCACGCGCGAGCAGCTGTTGCTGCACTAGGCGTGATTCTTTCGGCTGTTTACATGCTGTGGATGTACCAGCGCGTGATATGGGGCGAGATCCGTGACCCACGCAATGGCAGTCTATCCGATCTCGCGGGTCGCGAACGTGTGATGCTGATTCCGCTATTGATCCTCATGCTCTGGATGGGCGTTTACTCGAATCATTTCCTGCGGCCCATGGATGCATCGGTCGCGAAGCTGATGAATCAATCGCAATCGGGACGAGTCGAGTACGCGAAAACCGCCGATCCAAATTCATCGGGGGCGACGCCCCGATGAATCTCGCAACCATCAATATCTCGGCAATTTTGCCGGCGCTGGTTCTTTCCATCTTCGGCATTGCCGTGATGGTGGTGGAACCGTTCGTCGGCCCATCGAAAAAGTCCGCGTTGGCATGGCTCGCGCTAGCTGGCACGATCGCGGCGATGTTTGCGTTGGTTCCGATGGCATCAAATCGAGGGCAGTGGTACTCCAATTTGTGGATCGTGGACGATTACTCCGTCTTCTTCAGTTTCGTCTTTCTCGTGATTGCAGCGATTACCATTTTCACATCTGCCGACTACCTGCCCCGCCAGAAGATGGATCATCCGGAGTTCTACGCGCTACTGCTATTTGCCACTGCAGGAATGCTGATGATGGCGGCGTCCAACGAACTCGTGATGGTGTTCCTCGGGCTTGAAATTCTTTCGATCGCCACATATGTCATGGCCGGCTTCCGCAGAACAGATCTGAAATCCAATGAATCGGCGCTGAAGTACTTTCTGCTCGGATCGTTTTCTTCAGCATTTTTTCTCTACGGTGTCGCGTTGATCTTTGGCGCAACCGGAAGTACGAACCTTATCGGTATTGCGGAGTCGCTTCGCTCCTCGGAAGTGTCGATCAGCCTGGTCGAGTTGTCCGCGGCGCTGATGTTGATCGGTCTTTGCTTCAAGGTTGCCGTCGCGCCGTTTCATATCTGGACACCCGACGTCTACGAGGGAGCGCCAACGCCCGTCACTGGGTTCATGTCAGTAGGCCCGAAGGCAGCAGGATTCGCTGTTCTGTTTCGAATCTTCTCGACCGCGTTTCCTTCGATTCAGAATCGCTGGGCGTCGGCCATCTGGCTCATCGCGGCACTCACAATGGTATTGGGCAATGTCATCGCCGTTGTACAGCCGAACATCAAGCGCATGCTTGCGTATTCTTCGATTGCGCATGCCGGATATGTGGCTGTAGCGTTCGCGGCCGTTTCCGATGGTGGGATTTCCGCCGGTTTGTTTTATCTGCTCGCTTATACCCTCATGAACCTTGGAGCGTTCGCCATCGTAACGATACTCGGCCGAAGCGAAGATAAGTTTGTGAATCTTACGGACTATGCAGGCTTGGCGGCAAAGCGTCCTGGGCTGGCGGCAGCGTTATCTATATTCCTGCTTTCGTTGGCCGGCGTGCCGGGGACAGCGGGATTCGCCGGAAAATTCTTGATTTTCCGCGCGGCTCTCGAATCACGACTCGTGTGGCTGACCATCATCGGTGTCGTCACTACCGTCATTTCTTTTTATTACTACCTATACGTCATCGTGCAGATGTATATGCGAGAACCGAAGGACGAGTTTGCGGACGTGCCTGTGCCGGGAACTGTCAAGCTCGCGCTCTTCATCTCGGCAGTTGGTACCCTGTATCTTGGTGTTCTCCCTACTTCGGTGCTGAACTGGACGTCATCCGCAGCGCTGATTACCCTGCGTTAAGGGTCAGACCCCTTGTCCCCTCTAGGGATCTGACCCAACGCACGCATTGAGGACTAAGCTGATGACGTTTTTGAAGAGTTACTGTACACTGATCGGTCGGCAGGGCGGTCATGGCGGCTAACCGACGTCCCGAGAAACCGGATGATCAAGGCGGCTTGTTCCTGCAGAGAGCGGCTAAAGCATTTCAGGAAAACGTCAGCAGGGCCGGTTCGGTAGCCGTCGCCAGTTACACCTTAATCGGCGCCATCATCCTACTTGGCGGAATTGGATATGCGTTGGACCGCTGGCGAGGCACGTCTCCCTGGTTCTTGCTGGGCGGGTTACTGCTTGGGGTGATTGTCGGGTTTTACGAACTCGCGAAGGCCGTCTGGCCGCGGAGATGAAACCGATTGCATATATGGCCGCGGCTGCCATCACGTCCTGGGTTGGCGCGGCTGTGCTTGTTGACCCGGGTACGAGCTTTGAAATTTTTTTCGGGATGCTGGGTCCGCTTGCAGCTGTCAGTGGAACGTGGTTGGTTGCAGAGTGGGTGTACAGAGAGCGCCCGGAGCAGCTAACGAGTTTTATGGCGGCCGCTTTCTTTGTGAAGATGGTGTTTTTTGGGGCTTATGTTGCAGTGATGCTGATCGTCATGCGTGTCCGCCCCATGCCGTTCGTCATTAGTTTTACGGGCTATTTTGTTGGATTGTATTTAATGGAGGCGCTGTATTTGAAACGCCTGTTTTCGAAGAGGTCTAGATAATCGATTGTTACCAAGTCTTCTTCTTGCTCTCGCAATCATCCAAGAACCACATAAAGCAGCTGAAGCCGGAGGACCTGAACGATTCAATCCGGGCGAAGTAATCATTGAGCACGTCTCGAACAGCGGACATGACCGTGCGCTCATTTCGCTGCCGAAGATTTTTGGAATCGATTTCTCGGTCACCAAACACGTCTTCATGCTCTGGTTTGTTGCTGCAATCGTGTTCCTGATCGCCACGGTCACGGTCCGGCGATATCTAAAACAGGACCGGCCGATTCCTTCGGGATTCATGAACGCGCTTGAAGCTGTCGTGGAGTTTGTTCGTGATTCGATCGTCCGTCCGAACGTCGGAAACAAATGGGTCGACACATGGACTCCTTTAATTCTGACGTTCTTCTGCTTCATTCTGACCGCTAACGCGATCGGCCTTATACCCATATTCGAATCTCTCGCGCTTCTGGACAGGTTTGTGCTCCACACCGGTCCTGATTCGTTTCTGAACAGGCTCACTCATGGCGGAACTACCGCGACTTCCAATTTCAACGTTACGGCGGGACTTGCGACGGTAACATTTTTGGCCATCATTCTCGCAGGCACGAAAGCGCACGGTTTTGTGAAACACTGGAAGAATCTGGTGCCACATGGCCTCGCCCCGCTTGTTTACGTGATTCTGATTCCGATCGAAATCATCGGGATGTTCGTACGTCCGTTCGCGCTGACGATGCGACTTGCCGCGAATATGACCGGCGGTCACATTGCAATTCTTTCGATTCTTTCATTCGTGTTCATGTTTACCGAAATCTTTGCGCGAGCGATCGCCGGCATCTCCATTGGTTTGGTTGTATCGGTTCCGCTGGCTGTGGGCATCTCCGCGCTCGAGATCATCGTAGTTTTGGTTCAGGCTTATGTATTTACACTTCTCTCGGCCGTGTTTATCGGCATGGCCATTCACGTCCATCACTGAAACGGAGGGTTAGGAATGGAATTTCTGCACTTATTTGGCGCCGCAATCGGTCTAGGAATGGTTGTGATCGGTGCCGGCTTGGGAATTGGAAAATTAGCGTCTGCTGCTGGCGACGGCATCGCGCGACAACCCGCAGCCGCCGACAGGATCACCGGCGCGGTGAATTTGCCGCTGTTCCTGCTTGAAGGCGTCGCCATCCTGGCCGAGGTCTTCATTCTTCTCATTGTGATACTGAGACCAGCTTCCCTGCCGCCGTTGCCGTAATCTAAATGCAAGAGGTAAATTGGTTATGAATAATCCGCTAGTCCAGCCGGATCCGGGGCTATTTATCTGGACTATTCTGACCTTCCTGGTTCTGCTGGGCCTTCTGGCGAAATTCGCATGGCGACCGCTCCTGAAGGCACTAGAGGGCCGGCAGGAAGCAATCAAGAAGTCACTCGAGAGCGCTGATCGTGCGAAGGAGGAACTCGCGCGCATGCAACAGGAATCAGCGAAGATCATCGAGCAGGCTCGCGTTGAGGCTGATTCAATCCTGTCAAGAACCCGTTCCGACGCCGACCGCTTGAGAGAGGAGCTCAAGGTGAGGGCGAAAGAAGAAGCAGACACCATGATTCGCAATGCCGAACAACAAATTCAGTTGCAGACTCGACAAGCACTGCAACAGATACGGCACGAAGTCGGCGATATCGCGGTGACGATCGCTTCCAAATTGCTCGAACGCAACCTGACCAACGAAGACAACGACCGGCTGATCCGTGAGACCTTGCGGCAGCTGGAAGTAAGCAAGTGAGGTTTGGGTTATGAGTTATGAGTTTTGAGTAAAACCGGGCCGACTCAAAACTCATAACTCAAAACTCATAAGTCATACCCCAAGTTGTAATTCCCCGCCACAGTCGGTTTCGATGATATATAATCCGTCGCCGTAAACACTGAGTCAGACGGTGTTTTAACCAATAATGACAGATTCGTCGACCCAAGTTTTAAGGAGAACGTCAATGTTCAACAGGGTAGTGCTCTTCACAATCCTCAGCGTCGTCATCCTCTCTGTAACCGGATGCGGCAGTGCAGAAGATTCAAAGCAGGCCGCGCAGCCGGCAGCTGCATCGGCTCCTGCACCAAAGCCTGAGGAGGAAAAGGTCCCGCTTTACGACATCACGAAGGATGAAATTACGACGCATCCCGGATGGACCAGCCGCAACATCAGCGTCCTCGGCGTGAAGCTCGCCGACAGGACACGTGACGTGGAGAAGAATCTCGGCGCTGTTGAAAATACTCGTACATTGCCTGAAGACTATTTAACCGTTTATCAGGGCAACGGAGTTTTTGTTTACACGTTTAAGCTCACCGGCAAGGCTCGAAAGATTGAGGTTAACCAGGCATTTGCAAAGAAAGTTGCCGATACCAAGCTGCAAAAGCTTTTGGCCGCCGGTGACGTGAAAACGATGCGTGAGGTTCTCGGGATGGAAGAAGGTGAAGCCATTCAAAATACCGAGGACAATTCGACCGAGTATCCCTATGACAGCCGTGGGTTCCGGTTCGTGAAGTTCAAGGTCGGAGGCAAAACACTCAACGCAATTCGTTTCGTCGAAATGAGGAAGACAACCTAAGAGGAATGTCAAAAACCAGTGGACCGAGACTGCAACGCATGTTGCTCTGTCTCGCCGTGCCGCTGTGGTTTGTCAGTGGCTCCGCTTTCGCGAAGAACGTGTGGGTGTGTAGACGTGGACCAGGAAGGGAGAGCCCGAAGGTTCTTCAGAACTGAAACCGGAGTCGCTCGAAAAGGTAACGTACCGCTCGCGTGAGTCCAGCTTTCGCCTGGCAGATGCGGAAATCAACCTGCCCGCAGTAGGTTCTTACAAACCCGCTTTTCGCCGGGTTTGCCGTTCATTGTCTCGGAATCTGATGGTTAAGGCGATCTTTTGGGATAACGACGGCGTCCTCGTGGATACGGAGCGCCTCTACTTCCTCGCCACACAACGCGTGCTTGCGACGGTCGGCATTCCGCTGACTAAAGAAGACTACATTGAACTCTTTCTGGTTGAAGGAAAAGGCGCGTGGCACTTGGCAGAAGGAAAAGGAATCTCTCCACCTGCCATCGAGCAGTTGCGCAACGACCGCAATTTGCTCTACAGCACATTACTCTCGCAAGAGCCTCTCATTATTAATGGCGTTCGGGAAGTGCTCCAGGCTTTGCATCGTACATATATGATGGGGATCGTCACGAGTTCCAGACACGACCACTTCACGCTGATCCATCAGAAGACGGATCTCTTGCCGTACTTTCAGTTCGTGCTCACCGCGAGCGATTATACCCAAAGCAAACCGCATCCCGAGCCCTACCTCCTGGCCGTCGAGCGCAGCGGGCATCGCAAAGAAGAGTGCCTCGTCATTGAAGACTCGGAGCGCGGACTCAGGGCTGCGATGGAAGCCGGTATCCGGTGCATCGTAGTGCCGAACGAATTCACACGAAGAAGCAACTTTGCCGGAGCATATAAGGTCGCGGAAAACCTGACTGACCTCTTAATGGAACTTCCGGATGAGCCTTGAGTTTTGAGTTCTGAGTTCTGAGTTTTGAGTTCTGAGTTTTGAGTAAAACGGGGGCCGACTCACAACTCATAACTGATAACTCATAACTCACAACCCACACCCGGAAGCCTTCCTCCGACGCACGTGCTAATTTGAAGGTAGAAGCAAAATCAGAAGGGGGATCGTATGCAAGGCGAAAAGATAGGCGAAGCGTTAGGAAAAGTGACAGCCCGCCGAGTCCTTCCGAACCCGGCAGGGGCGCCCAAAATGGAGACCTCCTTTGAGGCCAACGGCCGATTGCTTGGAGTCGAGGAACACGAAACCGGAACGTATTGGTCCACCGTTCGACCTGACGGTTCCCTGTATGGAGAGGGGCAAGGCATCCTCATGGGTAAGGGTGGAGAGCTGGCAACCTGGGTCGGCCAGGGTGTGGGCACGATCAAGAAGGAAGGCGGCGTCAGTTATCGGGGCGCTGTTTACTATCAGACTTCGACGCCGGCATGGACCCGGCTGAACAGTGTCGCTTCAATCTTTGAATATGACGTGGACACTCAAGGTAACAGCCGTTTGCAGCTCTGGGAATGGAAGTAGCTGAGGCCGAAAATCCTTAAAAGCCCAACGGCACCGCGTGACGAGCCAGCGCGATGAATGGATCTGGATAGATGCCGATTACCATTGTAAAGATGAGTGCGATGCCTAGAGCGAATGAAAGGCCTGGGGCAAAC
>DATFXZ010000632.1:0-6298 GCA_035315305.1 Terriglobia bacterium
TTCATTGATGGTGCCGAACGCGCTGGAAGTCAACGTCGTATTGGGACCTTTGAGGTTGACCATATTGAACGCATTCGTCGCCTCGGCCCGGAATTGCATTTCGAGCCGCTCGCCAAATTTGAAAGTTCGCATCAAACCCAGGTCGACCGTTTTCAGCCCCGGCTTGTCCAAGGTGTTGCGGCCGGCTGTTCCGGGTTGTCCAGCGGCATTTTGCTTGAACACGGCTGTGTTGAACCACGCGGCCGTGACTTCCGCGCGCGATCGATTCGGGCTGAGCTGCGGATTGCCGACGAGATCGGCTCGATCGTTATTGTTGCCGTCGAGATTGTTGTCTCTTCCCGATGTCACTGTGAATGGCGTGCCGCTGCGAGCTTTAATGATGGTGGAGACACCCCAGCCGTTCAGAATCTGTCTCAAGACAGAAGCGGATCCGTTGTAGTACTTGAGATCCCAAATCGTGGACATCACGAAATTGTGACGGCGATCGCTGTTCGTGCGTCCTTTTTCCAAATACATTTTCGTTGCGTCCTGCATGCCGACATTGCCGTTGGCAGCGGCTTCGTTGGCTCCCTCTAAAGCCTTTCCGAAAGTGTAGAAACCTTTGAAAGAAACGCCATGTGACGTCCGCTTTTCGGCCGTGAGCTGCAGTCCGTGATACGAGTTGTTGACCACCGATTCAATCAAAGCGATCGAGCTGTATGTCTGGGGTGCGGGCTGAATCGGCCTTCGGTCATTTAGGTTTGCCGCTGTAGCGCCGGGACCATAAACGGGATAGTTGACATCGCGAATCGTCGGCCACCGATGCCCCAGTGTACCGACGTATGCGGCGGTGACACTCAGATCCTTCGTCAATTGCCTTTGTACTGAGAAATTCATTTGGTACGTGTACGGCCACTGAAAGTCCTTGGAGATAGCCGTAATGGCTGCATATGGAAGAAATCGCGTATTCGTCGCGCTGTACACGTACGGATACGGAGACACGCCGCCAGGCAGATTCGCGTAAGGATCGGTGAGCGACTTGACATCCGTGAATGTCTGCCGTGCGCTGAATGGCTGAAAATCCGTGGTCTGATTCCATTCATTCGCCGAGATGCTGCCGAAGAATTTGCCAAACGCCGCGCGTACCGATGTCTTGCCGTCGCCCATCGCATCCCAGGCCAGGCCGATGCGCGGTGCGATGTTGTTCGTATCGGTCTTAACAATACCGCGAGTTACACCGGGATCGCCCGGGAATAAGAGACCCACGGGTGCCGACGGAACCTTCGTCGACTTGATTCCATTCACGAAGGTCAACTGCCGATCGAGTGGGTCGGTGAACGGAGTCTGGACGTCATAACGCAGTCCGAGATTCAAAGTTAAGCGCGGATGAATTCGAAAATCATCCTGAACAAAGCCGCTGTAGTACCAGCCATTGTTGTATTTTGTGATCGGCGCATCCTGAGACATAGATCGCGGTAATCCGAGCAGGAAATCTGCGAACGCGTTTCCCGACTTGCTTCCATCAAAGGAGAAAACTCCGTAGTTATTCAGTAGCGCATCGTGAATGTTTTTCTCCAGTGACATCTCGCCACCGGCCTTTAACGCGTGGCGGCCTTTGTTCCAATTGAAAAGTTCGCGAAGCCCATAATAGTTGCTGCCGGCAATCGGGCCGGCGATCGCCTGACCGAGAGTGAAGAAGCCGGTAACCTGGATCTGGGGAAGAGCAGGCTCGCCCTGAACCTGGAATTTCGATCCAAAGTCCGCGAGAGATTTCGCGGGTGAATTGATCCGGCCGCCGAAATTGCGAACGTAGGTCAGCCGCAGTTGATTGAATGTGGTTGGGCTGATGTTCCAGTTGTCGCCTACATTCAAGTTCTGCTGCGTCCATTTGAAGGCACGGCTTGACCAGGGAAGCCCGATGGCGGATGCCGTCTGCATTCCCTCAATGTCTTCGCCTTTGTTGCGGTAATAGCTGCCGGTCAACATGTGAGCCGAACTCACTTGATGATCGACCTTGAACTGAAGCTCGTCCGTATTCATCGGATGGGACGCCGTCGCATCAAAAAGACTATTGGGAAGGTTTGGGAGCGGTATCGCTGCATCAAGGATTTTCTTGGCAGTGGGATCAAACCGGTCCGAAGGAATGATGCCACCATCGAACGGGAGCTTCGTGACCGGATCAGTCGGCTTGACCTTTGAAGCAGAGAAATTGCCAGTCCGTTCCAATAGCGTCGGAACGACCGGTCTCGCCGCATCAACTTTTCGCTGGCGCAGTCCCGAGTAGCTTCCGAAATAGAAAGTTTTGTCCTTAACAATTGGACCGCCGAAACTGCCGCCGAATTGGTTTCTGCGGAGTGGCGGTTTCGTCAGCGATCCCCATGACGTTGCGTTGAGCGCGTCGTTGCGCAAGTACTCGAATAACGATCCGTGAACGGCGTTCGTTCCGGACTTCGTCACGACGTCCACCATGCCCGCCGCAAATCGTCCGAATTCTGCGCTGTAGCTGTTCGTGATGACGCGAAATTCCTGCACGGCATCCGGATTCGGAAGCGCGTTTCCCGTATTGCGGAGGCCCGCTGTGTTATTGCCGCCGTCGAGATAATAACTGATCGATCCGGTTCCACTGGAAGAACCGTTGACCACACTGATCTCGGCGGGGCTGCCAAGTGGGTTTGTCGAATCCGCCTGATCCACGCCCGGCGTGAGTGTGAGAAGCGTGTAAAGATCGCGATTTACGAGCGGGAGCGTCAGGATCTCTTTGTTGTCGACGGTGTGCCCCACGCTGGCGTCCGTCGTATTAATCAAAGGCGCGTCTGCTGTAATCGAAACCGTTTCGGTAACCCCTCCAACTTCGATAACGGGATCCACCCGGGCATTGCGGTTCACTTCCAACACAATTCCGATTTGACTGAATTTTTTGAAACCTTGCGCGCTAGCTTCCACGCGATACGTCCCCAAAGGGAGCGCATTGAAAATATACTTTCCAGAGTCGTCGGCCAAAATCGTTCGAGTGAAGTTTGTTTCCTGCTGCGTCACTCTGATTTCAACGCCCGGCACAACGGCGCCCGTCGTGTCGGTTACCGTTCCAAAGATGGAAGAAGATGTGACCTGCGCGAACAGCGCAGCTGACACGAACAACAGTGGTAACGGCAGTGCAAAAACGATACCTCGTCTCATAGTGTCTTCTTTCCTTTCGATACTTCGAGTTTTGTATCTGGTACCGACGACTGGAAGGTAGTGAAGTCCCCCACGTCCTGCAGCGAAAAAGCGGGAATGCCTGGTCCGTGCTGTGCATTCACGAATCGGAAAATGGAATTCTTGACATCAAACAAGGTGAAGGCCGGGCGGAATTCATCCTTCATGTAGCGGACTTCGACATTATTCATCTCGAGCCCTTTCACATGACGCACGAAGAATCCATAGGCGGGAACGTCGCCGAACATGTCGGGTTCCGGATATGCCGCCTCTTCCTCGGGTGGCTCGCGTTGAGCCTGCGCTACCGTGCCTCCGCCTTTGTAGAGAATCTGAATATTGTTTAGTTTCACGTCTTCAATGTAGTGGCCGGGGATCCCACTGATGATCGAACCGTACTGAGCATCGGCGTTATATACCGTCACATTACTGATGGAGAGCCGCCGGATCGCTCCAACAGTCGTGGTCTCCTTGGGTCCTCGCGCGCGATTGCCGAGCCGGATGAAAATCGGCGGATTCACGACGTCGCGCATTGTGATGTTGTTGATGGTCACATCCTCGAAGATGCCTCCATCCACTTCCTCGAGGGCGAGTCCGCGCGAGTAGTCGAAGACGATGTTCGATATCGTGATGTTCTTGAATCCGCCGTTCGACTCGGTCCCGAATTTCACGCGTCCCGTGGTCCTGCCTTTGCTGTAGGTCTTCGGGTCCATGCGCTTGTACGTGCCGTCGAGGAATGAGCCCTCGTCGTAGCCGCTGACTTGGGAGTTCGTAATCGTGACGTTCTCTGTGGCTCGGGCAAAGCCCAGCGCGTAGTCGCTCTTCAAACAGATTGCATCGTCGAATGGCGAGTTGATGCTGACGTTCGAAATACGAACATTGCGGCACGAATCGACATCAATTCCGTCACGATTGGTATCGACCTTAATATTATCGATCGTGAAATTGTCCACGCCGGTTGCCAGTATCGCGAAGTGGCCGCCATGCAGAATCGAGATATCGCGGATCACAACGTTGCGCGATAGTTTGAGGCTGATCGATTTGTTTCCACCGCCTTCCGGTACGGTGTTGGAGCGAACCAGGCCCTTCCCCCATATCAATCCGGGCCCGACGATCGAAACATTCGCCAGAGCCTCGCCCCAGATCAGACTGTTATGGAAGTGACTGTGTCCGAAATCCTGGTATTGATCCCATTGATTCGTTTCCGGCGGATCGTACGTTCCATGGTCGGTCATCGGATCAGCCGCGACGATCGTCGCGCCCTGATCCAGGTAGAGCGTGATATTGCTCTTCAGGTGAATCGAAAAACTTAAATACGATCCGGCTGGAAACCGCACGGTTCCTCCGCCGGCCGCGGCCGCAGCATCGATGGTCTTGTTGATGGCAGTCGTATCCAATGTCTTTCCATCGCCCTTCGCACCGAACGCCCGTACGTCATAGATGCCGGCCCGTGAGTCCTGCCCATTCGCGACAAGAATCCATGTCACGAAAAGACACAGAACGACGGCGGTCCTCCTCATAGTTACCTCCTCATGGAGTGACTAGTTGACCCGTTTGCCGCGCCTCTTCAACGATGGCGACAAATCGTTTAGCTTTCCGTGTGATGTGCATGGGATTGCCCGCTTTTAACTCGGATTCGGAAATCAGTTCGCTACCGACTCCAAGGGCAGTTGCGCCGGCAGTGATAAAAGCGGCGGCCGTATCAAGGCTGACGCCGCCGGTTGGAATCAGCGGAATGTGGGGAAGAGGACCACGCAGAGCTTGAATGTATTTCGGACCGCCAACATTGCCGCACGGAAAAACTTTCACAAAATCGGAACCGCGGCTCCATGCGTTCACTATTTCGGTCGGGGTGAGCCCACCGGCCATCATCAACTTATCCGCAGTATTCGCGAGTTGCACGGTTTCCAGATCGAACACAGGACTCACCAAAAACTCGGCGCCTGCATCGAGACATTGTTGAGCGGTCTGCGCATCCAAAACGGTACCTGCGCCGACGATCACATTGCTGCTGACCGACATCACGAGTTCCCGAATGACATCGACGGCGTTCGGTATCGTCATCGTCACTTCAATAATAGGAATGCCGCCCGAAAGAACGGCCTCAGTGGCCGCCACTGCGAGTTTGGAGGACGAGACTCGCAGGACAGGAACAATGCCGATATCTATGATCCGTTGCTGTACTTCTTCTTTCTTCATCTAACGATGCGCGCACTGGCGCCCTCCATAACATGCAGCACTTCCGTCAATGTAACCATTGAGGTATCGCCCGGCGTTGTCATCGCGAGCGCCCCGTGCGCTGCGCCGCAGTCGATCGCCCATTTAAAAGACCGGCCCGTGAGCAATCCATATATGAAGCCTGAAGCGAAGGAATCGCCACCTCCTATGCGATCGTAAATTTCAACACCTTCATAATTTCTGGCTTCGAAGAAATCGCCGCCGGCGTAACAAAGTGCTCCCCAATCGTTGTTTGTCGCAGTCTTTGCCTTTCGAAGCGTCGCCCCAACGATCTTGAACGGGAACTCTTTTGTTACGTCCAGGATCATCTTCTTAAAACCGTTAACTTCGAATTGCGTGATGTGCTTATCCATTCCGTCCACTTCAAAGCCCAATGCCGCTGTGAAGTCTTCTTCGTTACCGAACAATACGTCCACAAGCGGCGCGAGACGGCGATTCACTTTCTGCGCCTGTGTTTTCCCGCCTATGGACTTCCATAAGGAGTCGCGATAATTCAGGTCATAAGAAACGACGACACCATGACGTTTCGCTGCTTTCATGGCCTCTTCCGCCACATCGGCCGTCGTTTCGGACAAGGCGCAGAAAATACCCCCCGTGTGAAACCAGCGCGCACCTTGTTTGGCAAAAATGCCTTCCCAATCGATCTCGCCGGCCCCGAGCTGAGAAACAGCAGTATGTCCGCGGTCGGAGCATCCGGTTGCCCCTCGCACTCCGAATCCACGATCGACAAAGTTCAGACCGTTCCGTGATGTGCGTCCAACACCGTCGTCGGGCAGCCATCGGATCAAGGACTGATCGACGCCGCCTTGATAAATCAGATCCTGAACGAGGCGTCCGACGGCGTTATCAACGAATGCAGTCACTATCGCGGACTCCAGACCGAAGCATC
>DATFXZ010000633.1:0-3578 GCA_035315305.1 Terriglobia bacterium
TGGGTGAAGCATCGAACGTTAATTGCTGCAATGATCTGCAGCTCTCTGGGCAAATTCGAGATGGAAAACTAAACGCGTCCGACACTATTAATGGAAATACAAAGCGCAATATCAGCAAACAACAGGAAGTTGCCAATCGGTCGATTTGAACGAACTGTCAGCGACGGAAGCTGCTGATTGCCCTCGCCTTGGACAGATTGGCAAGCGGATCACGTTGGATTTCTATTACGAAATCGGTAGTCGACTCCGGATGATCACGCGTGGTGCCCGTGGACCCCGCAGCATCACTTGCGGATCTGTTGATTTCGCACGCGCGCTTGAACTGTAGAACTCAATCCGATACTCGTACCGCCATCGTTGTAATATCTGTAAAACCACCTCTGAAGAATCTTCGTCATGTTCTGAAAAGAAAGCCCTGCCTCCAGTCATTCTGGCGAGCTGTTCGAATCCATCTCGAATCTGACTTCGCCCGCTTTCAGACCAGGTGCGCGAGTCGTCGCCCACATAACCCAGCATGTAGATCGGAATGCGCTGCGACGTAGCGACAGCCTGCACTTCTTCAAGGGTGTGAGCGCTGTAGTGATCGGCGCCGTCAGTGAAGACAAGGAGTACTTTGTGTTCGGCGCTGCTTGTTGAAAGGTATTGGACAGAATCGAAAATCACGTCATAAACGCGAGAACCAACCCCCAGTTTCAACTTTGGAATGGCCTCGCGAATGTTTTGATGTTTTGTTGTCAAAGTGACGTTCAGCTTCCCCATACCGGCAAAGGTCATCAGGAACAGCACATCGTCGTCACGGGCTGCGTCTATCGCGTGCATCACGGCTCGATCGATTTTGTTCTTCACCGGAGCGATGCTGATGCTTCGGTCCACGACCAATCCCAATGCAACGGGCTGAGTTTCCAGCGATAGATGCGCTACTGGTTTAATTTGCCCATTCTCGAAAACAACGAAGTTGTCGGGCGTAAGGTCGATAAGCGGACGCCCGCTTTCATCTTCAACGGAAAGTGCAATCGCCCTCAAATTCACATTCACGACCACGTCTTGTGAACCTGCCGTCAAGGCGGTAGCGAGCGCCAGCAGGAACATGAGAAACGACGGGTATCGCATCAAAATCTCCGATCGGAGCTGATGCAGTTGAACCTCCAAGTGCGATTCACACTGGTAGTACACGTGCTGAACTTCGTTGTGATTTGAACGTTATGAGCACGCATGCGCGAGGTCAAGAAAGGGAGCCCTTAAGAATCGGAGGCTAACTCCATGTTGTACTGGTTAAGCGTTTACGCTTTAGTCGCCCTAATAGTGGCGGCACCTTTTCTTCTCCTGTATCTCGCCGGCTACCTGCTCTGGTGGAGCTTCGTTGTTATTCGCCTTGCTGCGCGAAGTATCAGCCGGCATCCTGTCACTCGGTGATGTTGCGGCTGCGAGTTGTCAGTTCGTCATTCCAAACTCGACGGGCACGCCTGTTTTTGCCAATCAGTACACAGCTTGCCTTATTCACGCGACCAGCGTAGGCAGGACCCCCCAGGCGAGGAAACGTCTTATCGACGCCGCTGCTAAAAAGAACGCGTTTATCAGGCATTCTGCACTTTCGAGCTCGGCAGACGGTTACGTCAGCACCGTGGCACATCGTTTGCAAATGCCGTGGACGGAAGGCGCATTTATGGGCGAACAACCGCAAAGGACGCCGTGGATTGCGATCCTCATTTATCTCGGGGTTGCCGTGTTGACGCTTTACGTGAGCTTCGGCAATCTCCCTTTGGCCGCCAAGCAGGTTTCATATTCCGATTTCCTCGCAGCAATCCAGGACGGCAAAGTGGAAACCGTGCGGGTTACGAATTCTGGATTTGTCGCTGTCCTGAAGAATGCCGAGAAAGCGAAACAAACCGCATCGCTTACTACACCACGATTACCGACAATGGACGAGTCCTGGCTAATGCAGGACCTCCGAGACAAGCATGTTGAAATAGTCGCGGAGCCGCAGACCACAAGTTGGTGGAGTGGTCTTGTGGCATGGTTGTTTCCAATTTTGATGATCATATTCTTTTACGTGTGGGTGGCACGATCGCGTACAGCGCAGGGCGGCTTTACCAGCGTTGGAAAAAGCCGGGCCAAGATTTATGACCAGTACACTCACAGCGATATCACGTTCGCCGATGTCGCTGGAGTTGATGAAGCTGAGGCCGAACTGATTGAAGTTGTCGATTTTCTGAAGAACCCGCAGAGGTACACGAAGCTTGGAGGCAGGATTCCGAAAGGCGTCCTTCTTGTTGGCCCACCCGGTACCGGAAAAACGCTACTCGCAAAGGCCGTCGCCGGCGAGGCGAACGTACCGTTCTTTTCGATCTCGGGTTCGGAGTTCACGGAAATCTTCGTCGGCGTTGGAGCCGCACGCGTCCGGGACTTATTTGACCAAGCCAAGAAGCGCGCTCCCTGCATCATCTTCATCGATGAACTCGATGCCATCGGCAAATCGCGCGCTTCAGGCCGCGGTATCCTGTTTAGCAATGATGAGCGCGAACAAACATTAAATCAGCTCCTCGCCGAAATGGACGGATTCGATACTTCATCAGGCGTCATTATCATGGCTGCGACGAATACGCCGGAAGTTCTCGACCAGGCACTTTTGCGCGCCGGGCGGTTCGACAGACAGATCCTCGTGGATCGACCGGACATCCTCGGGCGTGAGGCAATACTCAAGGTCCACTCACGCAAAATCAAGCTCGCCCCTGATACCGATCTGCACAAAGTGGCAGCCAGAACTCCCGGAATGGCGGGTGCCGACTTAGCCAATATCGTCAATGAAGCCGCATTACTAGCGGCCCGCAGGCAAGGTGATCAGGTGGAAATGTTCGATCTCGAAGAGGCGATCGACCGGGTAATGCTCGGCCTGCAAAAGAAGAATCGCGTCATGAGCGCAGCAGAAAAAGAGCGCGTCGCCTACCACGAAGCCGGCCACACTTTGGTTGCTCTATCTGTAGAGCACGCCGATCCTGTCCATCGCGTGTCTATCATTCCAAGAGCGGTTGGCGCACTGGGTCACACGTTACAGCTTCCAACAGAAGAAAGATTTCTGATGACACGTGCAGAATTACTGGACCAGCTCACCGTCATGTTAGGAGGCAGAGCCGCAGAGGAGATTACCTTCGATGGTGAGATTTCCACAGGCGCATCCAACGATTTGGAACGAGCATCAGAACTCGCGCGACAGATGGTCACGCGATTCGGGATGAGCGAAAAGATGGGACATATCACCTATGGCAAGCCATTGGCAGGACGGTTCCTCCAATCGCCGTTTGCAGGCGAAGAACGGAACTATAGTGACAAAACGGCGGAAGAAATCGATGTAGAAGTCCATAAGCTGATCGATGAGTCTTTTGAGCGCAGTCGGAACATATTAAGGACCCGACACGCTGATCTCGAGCGGATTGCTGTCGAACTGATTCAGAAAGAAACGCTCGATCGTGCTGCGCTTGACGAGTTACTTCGCTCAACTGTTTCGGGGCCTATGAAATAGACATTCACATAAACGCAGTCTGCTCGATGGAGGTGGCGTTATGTCTACACCCGCTACCCTG
>DATFXZ010000634.1:0-9349 GCA_035315305.1 Terriglobia bacterium
GGCGACAACAGGTTCGCGTCGCGGTTCCGTGGGGGCAGCCCCCTCGTCCCTTTCTGTGACGATCGTTTGCTTCCTTAGCGTTTTTTCCTTCTTTATCTCCGTTTTTTGAATCGCGTTCGCGCGAGCGCGCTCAGTTTGCCATTTCGTCCATTGCTCGTTCAGGTTGGAAACAAAGCTGAAACGAGGTTTCAGGAGTACGACGACGGTGGCGAATGAAAACTTCGTTGAAAGAAACAACGAAATGAGAAAAGTGGATATCAGAACAACCACAGAACCTGTCCGGTTGAATGAGGCTTGAAGCGTATCTGCCATGGTCTTCCCGACCAGGCCGCCGGCGAGAATATGATCCTGAACACGGAGCGGCAACATGCCTAATGCAGTCGCTACCGTCGTTATCAGAAGAATCATTCCAGCAACTCGAATCCAGAGGTGCTTCACCGGCCACGACGCCAGCCAATAAAAAGCATAGACGCCAAGAAACATCGGCAGAAGAAACGCCGAGTATCCGCAGGTCTGAAGGAAAATGTCGGACCCATAGGCCCCCACGACGCCGACGAAATTCGTCGGTCTTGCGGCGAGGTTCGGGCTCCGGCTGATGTTGAATGACGGATCATCCGGATTGAAAGAGACAAGGCTCAGCGCCAGCAGAATCCCGATTGTCAGGACGAGTAACCCAATGAATTCATTTAATCGACGGTGCGTGGACGGGACAAGGTACGAGGTCCAACTCATCGCCGAAGATTCTAGCGGAATCCAGACCAGAAAGCGAGGAGCACCACAATACCTAGCGCAACTCTATAAATCACAAACAAGAAGGTGTTGTGCGTTTGAAGATACCGCATCAGAAATGCGATGGCCAGATAACCGACGATCCCCGACGATACGATTCCGACGATGAACGGCGTGAGTTGGTCCAGCCCCAGACCACCTTTGAGGATGTCGAAGGTTTTTTTACCGACTGCCCCCGCGATGATGGGGGCCGAAAGATAGAAAGAGAACCGGGCCGCGGCATCGCGCTTCATTTCCAGAAATAAGCCGGCGGTAATGGTGCTGCCCGAGCGAGAGACACCCGGCACGATTGCGAATGCCTGGGCGATGCCCACCGCAACGGCATCACGCCATGAAATGTCGTCGAGGCTTTTCTTACGGCTGCCAATGATTTCGGCTATTACGAGGACCAACGCCATCGCAATCAGCATGACCGCAATAAGCTGAGGCGAGCGGAATGCGTCCTCCACTTTATGTTCGAAAAGCGCTCCCGCAGCAGCCCCAGGAATTGTAGCGCCAACAATCAGCATGGCCATTCGCGCATCCGGAGCCTGAGTGCGGCCGCGCACCACGCCCAAAGCGGAAGTGATCAATGCGATCCAGTCTGAGCGAAAGTAAATGAGGAGTGCGACGAGCGTGCCTAAATGCAGCGCGACGTCAAAGGCGAGGCCGGGATCCGGCCAGCCAAGAAACCATGGAAGGAGAATGAGGTGGGCAGTACTGGAAATCGGGAGAAATTCGGTCAGGCCTTGTACTGCGCCGAAGATGACTGCTTGAAAGATGTTCATAGATTGACTTGTACTTTAGGGACGAGGCGGACCGAGTATTCCCCTCCTCGTGAGGAGGGGTGGCTGCGGCATCAAGAAAATTTCGGCGGAGCCACCTTAAATGCCGCAGACGGGGTGGTCGCTCACACTCGTAATTCGGTGTGAGCGACCACCCCGGCCGCTTCGCGTCCACCCCTCCTCACGAGGAGGGGAATAAAATAACCGCCTGATTTGAGTTTTTTCCAACGCTAAAGATCGCGCGTACACACTAAATCTCCAAAATCACCGGCAAAATGAACGGCCGCTTTGCCGTTTGTTTGTAGAAAAACTTTTTCAGGTCCTTCCGGATCTTTTCCTTGATCACCGTCCAATCGCCGCGTTCTTCCACGGTGGCCTTTCCAATCGTGTCCGACAGCATCTGTTTGCTTTCTGCAAGCAGCCGCTGTTCCTCGACGAAAGCGACGCCTCGGAAGATGATCTCAGGTGGGATTTCCAGCATACCGGTTTGTTTGTTAATGGCAATGATAGGAAGAATGATGCCATCTTCCGAGATATGACGCCGGTCACGAATAACCACTTCCTCGACTTCCTCCAGACTGCCTTCATCAATCAGCACGCGGCCAACCGGAGCCTTTTCCGTAATCTCTGCACCGGCCGGGCCGAATCGAATGATATCGCCGGTCTCTGCGACAATGATTCGCTCGCGAACGACGCCTGTTTTCTCCACGACCTTCGCGTGTCGATGCAGATGCCGGTATGTTCCGTGAATTGGAATGAAATAGCGCGGTTTGACCAGAGTGGCGACAAGCTTCAGTTCCTCTTCGCTGGCATGTCCGCTCACATGCACAGGGGGTTGGCTGCCGTCGGCGTAATAAATGTCGGCCCGCCGTCGATAAAAATGGTCCATCATCCGGCCGATCGCCCGCTCGTTCCCCGGAATATGACGAGCTGAAAGGACGACCGTATCACCCTCCTCGATCTTGAAATCTTTGTGGTCATCCAATGCAAGTCTCGATAGCGCCGACATGGGCTCGCCCTGACAACCTCCTGCGACAATGCAGACTCTGTCGCGGGGATAATTTCGAATGTCTTTTGAACGGATGACCAGACCGGGCGGGACATTGAGGAAACCGAGCTGCTCGGCGGTTTCTGTGTTTTCCGACATCCGGCGTCCCAGAAAACTTACGAGACGACCGTACTGCCTGGCCTGATCGATAACAAGTTGAAGCCTCGGAATCGACGATGTGAAGCACGAAAGAACAATGCGGCCGCGAGCTGTTCTGAAGATGGATTCAAATCGATCATTGACTGAACGCTCTGACGCCGTGTATCCCGAGTGCTCCGCATTCGTACTATCGGAAAAAAGAGCGAGCACACCTTGATCACCGTAAGCAGCCAGCGTGTGAAGATCGAACAACTTTCCATCAATGGGCGTAGGGTCGATTTTGAAATCGCCGGTATGAATGATCGTGCCTGCGGGTGTTTTTATACCAAGAGCGAACGCGTCCACGATTGAATGTGTCACCTGGAAAAACTCGACAGTGAAACATCCGATGTCGATCGGCTGTTTCGGAACGATCGTATGAAGTTGAGCTTCATCGACGATGCCGTGCTGTTCCAGTTTGTTTTTCACGAGAGCCATCGTGAATCTCGACCCATATACCGGGACATTCAGATAGGGAAGGATGAACGGAAGAGCGCCGATGTGGTCTTCGTGGCCGTGCGTGAGGAAGATCGCTTTGACTTCACTCTTCCTCTCGAGCAGATAGGTGATATCGGGAACGATGATGTCGACACCGAGAAGTTCCTCGTCCGGGAACATCACGCCCGCATCCACAACAATGATGGTTCCGCTGCACCGAAGCGCCATCATGTGCATACCGAATTCGCCGAGCCCGCCAAGAGGAATTACTTCGAGTGTCTGGTCGGTAATCATTTACGCTTTTCCGGTCCTCCCTTTATAGGCTGCGCGCTATACCGCTTGGGCTCCGCGTCACGAAACTCATTATAGAGACGCAAAAAGTCAGCGACGGACAGCTCCTCCGGACGCACAGCGGGCGGAATGCTTGCTTTCTCAACACGACGAAGGACCTCATTGCGGCCTAAAGAACCGAACATCATCAGGAGATTGTTCACGAGTTTCTTGCGCCGCGAAGCAAAAGCATCTTGTACAAAATCGGTGAAGTCACGCGAACCGGGGACATCGGACTTCCAGTCCAGGCGTACGACAGCAGAGTCGACCTTTGGACGAGGCGTGAATGCGCCGGGTGAAACGGTGAAGCCATATTTCACAGTCGCGTAGTACTGAATCAAAACGGACAACGGCCCATAGTCACGCGTCGAAGGCCTGGCGCGGAGTCTTTCTGCGACTTCTTTCTGGACCATGACGGTAACATCGCGAATTTGCTCCCGCTGTTTAATAAAGCGCTTCAGCAGAGGCGTTGAGATGTTATACGGGAGGTTGCCTACCATATGAAACCTTCCAACCGGCCATTGTACGTCGAGGGCATCACCTTCGATGATTTGAACATTAGGCGGTACGGATGCGCGCAGCGAAAGAACTAAATCGCGGTCAATCTCGATGGCAATTACTTCTCGAGCAGCCGCGGCCAGTTCGATCGTAAGTGCTCCGGCGCCTGGCCCGATTTCTACAACAGTGTCCTCAGGATGGATATCGGCGAATTGGACAATCCGTCGCAGGATGGAGCGGTCCGTAAGGAAATGCTGGCCAAAGCGTTTCTTCAAATGCAGAACGTCCCGTACGGGATTCGAACCCGTGCTGCAGCCTTGAAAGGGCTGTGTCCTAGACCGGGCTAGACGAACGGGACAGACGGTCAAACGACAAACAGTAATTGTAGCTGTTAGTTCTTTGTCGCTTCAACGATGAAACGTTTGGGGGCAGGTCCGATGTAGTAGAAGGGATAACACGTAATGAGAGTCAACTTATCACCAGAGGTCGTGTCGACGGCTGACGTGTCTTTGGGGCCAACGATTTTCGTGGCGATAACGCGGTACTCGGTGCTGCCGTCTTCGTTTGTGAAACGGATCGTGTCGTAGAGCTTGATATCTTTCAGCGGCCTGAAGAAGGTATCTCGATGTCCGGCTATCGCAAGAGGAGTTCCGGGAACATGTCCAGCTCCAAGCCTCAGGGTGTTGTCTTTATCTCCTTCCATGACCATTACGGACATGTTCAGTCGCGGAATCTCCAGCCTCCCAAAAAGATCGCCTTCTTTTAAAACTCTTACTCGGGGTCGGGCTGGAGCAGTCGTGACTACTTTCGGTTTCAAAGGTTGATAAAGCTCTTCCTCTAATGCTTTTTGCCGGAAATGTGCTTGTACGGTGAAAAATCCATATAGACCCAAACAAATGATGCCGATGAGAAGTAGAATTTTTGAGATCATTGCGCTTTTCGTCTTGCAGTTTGAGTCCCTTGATCGTCGTCAATCACGATTTCTTTGCCGTTGGCTGTGACTGCGACGATCACGCCGTCCTTAATACCGTTAGACGCCATAACATGGCCGTCGCTATCTTTCGCGATCTCTTTAGCGCGAGCCTTGGGGTAAACAAATTCCAGCCCGATCAGATCACCGGTATAAAACCAACTTTGCACGGGCCGTGGCCCATCATGCTTAATCTCGTGAAATGTAAAGTCGGAGTTGCCCTCCGGCCGCACGCGATGATCCGGCACGGCAAGAACCGTCGCGAGAACCTGCGTCTCGTCCTGATTCAAAATTTCGACGATGCTGCGCCGGTCACCACCCTCGCGCAAGCGGACGACGTAGTTTCCCGATTCAAGCACAATGCCGGGGAACTCGACCGGAGACTCCGTGCTCAGAGTGGTCTTCTTATTCCACTCGAAAGCCGAATATTGCTGAAAAACGGAAGTAGAGACCAGCGAGAGGTACAAAATGGCGTTCAAGACGAGCATGGGACTGCATACCTCCTTTAGAAGAGGTGCAGGTCGCCTGCCACCACTAAATCACTGCTTTTCCACGAATTCGATGACGAGAGGTTCCCCCACGCCGCCGGGAACCGGGCGATACGTCACGGTTACAGGCGTGCCGGGATTTCGGTCGCCACAGCGGATGTTGTCGCTGACGGCGGAGGTGTAGCTGAGGAATTGAATTTTTTGCGGCTCAGAAGAGTGCAGCTCCGTTGTTGCGCGATCAGTGCGAACGCGCAGCGTCAAACCGTTAGAGCAGTCCATATTTATAAGGAGCCCAGACACCTTCTCACCTTCAACACTCGGGCCGACGGGCGTCAAGGCTTCGAGAACGGTTTCTTGAACTTTACGATTCGACGAAGAAGGGGCAGAGGGCGTTTGAGGCGACGGCTCCCTCTTCACATCTTTCTCAATGGCAGCAGTAATTTCTGTGAACGTGGTCGTTTGTTCAGTCTGATCGAGCAAGGTTGTAGCGCGGCGGCCCACGTCGAAGTTTGTAGCGTTGCGCTGGATTATCGAGAGCAGGCTTCGCGCATCCTGAGTTCGATTCGCGCGTAGGTACGTCTGAGCGAGAAGCAGCTGAAGATCATCCCGTCCCGGAGCAATGGATATTGCTTTCTTAAGTGTGGTCTCCGCTTCGTCGAGATTTTCTCCAGCAGTCAGGTTGATTCGAGCCAGAAGAGCATAAGCTTCCACATAGCGCGGCGCCAGTTCGATTGATTTCTTTGCATACGTTCGCATCGTTTCATATTTTTCTGCCGGCGCGTTCGTTGCTGCTGTTGCCCCGTCCGCGTCCGCACGTTCGAGAACGTAGGCGTAATAAAAATTGACGATGTAATTTTTGGAGTCGGACTCCACGGCTTTCTTCAATAATCCGAGCGCATCGTCGTACTGCCGTTGGCGCACACGAAGGACGGCAAGCGACGCCTGCGCGGCCGTAAGATTCGGATTCCTGGATGCAACCGGGGTCAAGTGCGTCTCGGCTTCGGCCAGGCGATTCAGATGGAGGAGCAAATCGCCGAGATAAAACTCGGACTCTGCTTCGGATAGCGTGGTGGTCGACATTGCTCGAGCATCGACCTGGATGCTGTCCTTGGTCGTGACCTTCATCATGGGCCAGGACGAGCGCTTGCGGATGTATTCACGGATTTCGTCCTCGAGTGTGCCGTAATCCGTTTGGAACGCGTCGCCGAAGGCGTCCTCGAAGGATTCAGCCTTCGACAGCGATGTTAAGAGTTGCGCAAATTGAGTTCGGCGTTTTCCATCGGTGCCGAGCACCAGGTAATGAATCATCGCCCAGGATTCCGCATAAAACGCCCCCTGCTTCGATTCTTCGTTGTATTCCGGTGAGCTGTCTTGTATTGCGAGCAGCCGTTTCATTGGGATGAACTGAATCCCCATATTCAACGTCGCGATATGTTGCTCAGGGGGGCGTCCGATCGTGAACTCGTTCTGTTTGCCGATTTCAAAGGTGCTGTAGCATTCAGCCAAACCCTCGCTGATCCAGAGGGGCAGCGTCCCGACATTTTCACGCAAGAGGAAGTGAACGTACTCGTGAAGAATGATGCTGGGCGACGGCAGGGTTGCGGTCAACGCGATGTAATTCACGTCTTCGCCCGGTTGGAAATACGCGAGCACGTTAGATGGCTGTCCTTTGTAGATCGGCTTGTACGGCTTGAATGACTCGTCGTTCTTGAAGACGAGAATGGTTGTTGGAACGGATGAAGTCTGTTCCATCTTCGGAAACAGCATCGATATTGCCGACCGAAATTCCTCGAGTGTGCGCCCGACACGACGGATATCGGACTCGTTCGCATTGCCGACGAGCAGGAAGTTCTTGGTATGAATGCTCAGCCATTTGTCGGCGCCGAATGCAGGCCCCGGAAAAACACCTGAACATAGAAGCAGAAAAGCCCAAAGAAAAACTCGCAAACGGGCGCATTGCGTCTTGTGTCTCATCGCGGTTGCATTAAAAATACACGAGCTTGGCGAGAAGGTAAACTTCGCGCGTAACATATTGTCCCGTACAATTCATTAAACCGATGTTTGAGCGATTCACGGAGAGAGCGGCCCTATTCTCAAGCTGGGCCAGGAGCATCCCGAGTCGCTTTAACGGGGCTTTAATTTCGTGCTGAAAACCGCCTTTCGGGATAGTATTTCGAACGTCCAAAGCACCCGAACTCACACTTTGAGATGGGAGGAGAGTCCTTGCGCATACGAACAATCTGTTACTTAGGGTTACCGGTGTTGGTAATCCTCGCCTTAGCGCCGACGACGTCAGGCCAGGGAGAAGTCCAGAATAGTGCCTACAGAGCTTTCTATGCCGAACAAAACGGTCAAAAGAAAGCCGAACTCGGAGAGAAATTTCTGACTGATTTTAAAGAATCCACATACCGTGCTCCGATTCTCAAAACCATACTGACGGGCTACGTTCAGAGCCAGAACTGGGCAAAAGTCCTTGAGCACGCTGAGAAGCTCCCGACCGAGCTTTCGGATGCAGACAATGCCACGAAGGCCTTGGTTTACACCTACGGCATGGCAGCAGCCCAGGCAACGAACAATGCTGCGAAGACTGTGGATTACGGTGACAAGGTGCTGGCCGTGGATCCGAATAATCTCCAGGCACAGGTGTTCGTCTCGACGACGATTCCACAGGGAATGCCACAGGACAAGGCGGCGAACGACCGCGCTTTGGATCTGTCGACAAAAGCACTGGCCGGCGTGCAACAGTATTTCAGCCAGCCCAAACCCGCGGAAATGACGGAGGTGCAGTGGAAACAGGCGCGCGGTGAGTATGAAGACCAGTTACATTCCGCCCGCGGCCTGATCTACTTCAACCGCTCTGATTACGACAAGTCCTCTGAGGAATATCTGGAAGTGATCAAGAACTCTCCTAAAGATGGAATCGCGCACTTCTATCTTGGGTACACGTATCGTAATGAGACTGCCGACTTGTCGAAAGCGCTCGTGGAAGCGATCAAAGCTTTCGATGCCGCGCGACAGGCGAAGAAGTCCCAACCTGAGATCGATGAACTGGACGCCAGACGGCAAGGCCTCCAGGATGAGTTTACGAAGAAACGAGACAGCGCCCTCGATGCGCTCGCGACCTCGTTAGCCGTTGCAGATCCTCGAGTGCCTAAACAGGCAAGAGATGCTCTCGAAAGCCTCTACAAGGCGAAGAATAACGAGTCGCTCGACGGGTTGGATCAATTCATCAATTCGAAAAAACCCAAATAATTTGGCCGCGGAGCGGCGGCAGATTGTAGCCGCCGCTCTGTGGCTAAACCAGCTTCCCGCCAACGTAGACCTCCCGCACGGACGATTGATCGAGCACAACAAAATCCGCATCTTTGCCCGATTCAAAATTTCCGATCTGGTCCGAAAGGCCGAGAGCCTTCGCCCCACCAAGCGTGGCCAGATAGAGTGCCTCAAACCAGGAGATGTTCGCCGCAGCTGTTGCTTCTTGCATCTGTTCAAGCATGTCCAGCGAGGGCCCGGCCGCGACATCCGTTCCCAGTGAGATATTCAAACCGGCATCGCGCAGCTTTCGATATGGCATCGTTCCGCTGCCAAGGGTGCGATTGGAATAGGGACAGAACGCTACGTTGACTTGTGACCGCGACAGCCTTGCGATCTCGTCGGTACTGAGATGGATGCAGTGGGCCATAATGCATCGCTCTGTGAGCATCCCAGCGGAATCATAAATCGCCGTGTACGATGCGCATTCGGGAAAGAGCCTGCGAACCCATGTCACTTCATCAAGGTTCTCGCTCAGGTGAGATTGCACGAATGCGTGGCGGTCCCGCGCGATCTCTCCGACACGCTTCATCAGTTCCATCGAACACGATCCTGCAAATCTCGGAGTGAAGAC
>DATFXZ010000635.1:0-3605 GCA_035315305.1 Terriglobia bacterium
AACCGTCCGAAAGTCTTACCGCAGCAATGCCGCCGCCGGGCTGATTCAGTCCATAGTAAACGTTTTGGCTGTCGGATGCGCCGCCAAACACGATTAAACCGGCAGCGGAAGGCGGTCTCTCCGCGATGTTGGTTCGCCAGACCACGGCGCCGTTCTTGTCGAGATCAAGGGCCAGGGCTACACCACCCTTACTACCGGCGATGATCACATCACGCCCATCCGGCAGCGTGTGCATGATAAGCGCTGAGCCGCCGAAGTCGTAGTCTGGGCCGAGCTTGGCAGGGCAGTTATCGCCGGGTTCCCCAGTCGCCCTGCAATTGTTTATGAAGACGTCGCCTTGAAACTCCTGGTGCTGCCATACAATCTTGCCGGTCTCCATGTCCATCGCAATGACGGAGTCTGTGCCTTCTGTCGCAGGTTCGCTGACGCCGTTGCCTGTACCCACATAAATACGGCGACGCTTCGGATCAACAGTAGGAGGATTCCAAACGGATCCACCTGCCGGGCCATACAGCGTGACACCTTGCTTGTTCTTTCCTCGCGGCTTCGACTCTTCGGGAATCACGAATGTCGTCCAGAGCTTTTGACCCGTATTCGCATCCAGAGCAGTGACATGCCCGCGGAACGTGCAGCACTCATACGTCATAACCGCGCCGGTCGTGGTTTCCATGGAGGACATCGGGACGTACATTCGGCCGCCGTAAACCGTGGCTGATCCGGTGCTCTTCGCTCGCGGATGAGCGCCGGCGCGAGTCTTCCAAAGGAGCTTGCCGGTTTGCGCGTCCAGCGCGTAAGCACGCGTGAGGACATCGACAAAATAGACTGCATATTTGGTCGTGCCTTGACCTTGAATCGGTGCGACGGTCGGAGCAGTGCGAGTACCGGAGTCGGCGTGAAAGGTCCAATAAACGCATCCAGTCTTCGCGTCGAGCGAGTAAATGTAACCGGCATCGCTGCCGAAGAAAACGCGGCCCGAGACGATGGTCGGCTGGGAATGCATTTCCGCTGCTTTCGGCACGCCAAACGCCCATTTGAGTTTCAGCGTGGGAACTTGAGCGGCCGTCAGACCGGCCGCGCTTGCCGGTTGGAATCGCGTATTCTTGTCGCCGGGACTCCAGCCGTTCCAGGCGGGACCGCCCGCGGGATCCGGCATCGTTGGATTGGAGGGGCAGGGATTCGTCATCTTCTTGAGATCGCCCGCTTCTTCGCTACCCATAGGCCGGGCAGCGAGAAATTCCGCGATCTGCCGTTTCTGAACGTCGGGAATTTGAGCGGCCTGATCCTTCATTTTGCCGGTCGTCAGGACGTCGTAGATCTGTTCCGGCGAAAAGTTTTGCAGATCCGTGATCGAGGCCGCTTGTTTGCCGTCATGGCACGTTCCACAGTTCTGCTGAAAAATCGGCGGTGCCGCCCGGAACCCGGGCCGGGGCGTCGTGTTTTGAGACTGCGGGGCCTGTACAAGCAATGCTGCGACCAGTAGGACGTGCATATGTCTCCTCCAAACAAACAGGTAGTGTACCGCAAACCCGCGAGATCAGGCGCACCGCGGAGCGGTGCTAGGAATCTAGCAAGGGGCACTCGTTTTTTGCGCACCCCTGGAAGAATATGATCAATATCCGCCGCCCGGCCGGGGTGCGAGGATCGTCGGCGCCCCTTCAGGGTTACAATCCATGAGGCGGGAGCAGCCGTATCCTGGTTAGCGATCAGCGACTTGACCGCCGCGGGACGATAGCTGAAATACCGAAACAGTTTTACGCGCGGTTACTAAACAAATGTACATCGACGGGATCGACCACGTTCAACTCGCAATGCCGGCTGGTCAGGAGGATGCGGCGCGTCAATTTTATTCGGGCTTGCTGGGAATCCCGGAGGTTCCGAAGCCCTCAGATCTCGCGAAGCGGGGTGGCGTGTGGTTCGAGAACGATCGAGTGAAGGTTCATCTAGGTATCGATCCTGATTTTCGCCCAGCTCGTAAAGCTCATCCCGGTTTGCTCGTTCAAAATCTGAATGAACTTATAAGCAAGCTTCGAGTTGCGGGTGTTGAAGTGGTCGAAGCTGAACCGCTGACGGGTTACTCTCATGTGTACATAGCCGATCCGTTCGGCAATCGTATTGAGTTGATGGGACCGTCTCGCTGACCAAATCGATGGTTGGGTCTCGATCGAGAGCCTCATGTGAGTCTTACGGTGTGAGCGACCACCCCTCCTCACGAGGAGGGGATTACGCTGGATCCGAGGACGTTCATGAAGACGCGATCGATCCATTCAGCGGGAAGCTCGCGGACGGAGTTGCGTAAGCGGTCTTGCCACCAGTCTGAAATCGGCGCCAGGTCCTGTTGGAAGTACCGGTGCTCGGTGATGCGGTAAGAATCTTTTTCGTAGATCAACACGTCGATCGGGAAATCAACATCGGCAGCGCTGATGCGTGTGGAGTCGAATGCAAGGCAGCCAACCTTTAGTGCAAAACGCAGGCTGTCTGCATATTTCAGCGTGCGATCGAGTACCGGCTTGCCGTACGGAGGCGACCCGATGATCTGGTACGGTGTCTCCGTTCCGATCTCGACCCAGTTGCCTTCCGGGTAAACCAGGTAAAGAAGGTGCTGACGATCCTGTTCAAACTGGCCGCCCACCAATGCATAGAAGTCGAATTTGAAACCGCTTTCGGTCAATGCGGCCTTGTCCTCTCGTGAGACGGCTCGAATCTGATTTGCAAAAACATTCACGGCTTTGAACAGACGATCGAGCGGTTCAGGCTGCGCGCTCAGTGCCTCTTCAAAGTACGTCAACGTCTTGTCGCGTACGGATCGCAGGCCGGAGGTCATGATAAATAACGAGCCTTGGTTTTGCTGGTAGACGCTGACCTTCGTGGCGCTGATAATTTCATTTCCCGAGGTCAGACGCGAATCCGCAATTCCGACGATTCCTTCCTCCACAATCATTCCCAGGCAAAACGTCATGCGTCACTCCCTGCTGCGGGATACTGCGGCATAACGGGCACAGGCTGCAATGCAAAAAATGAATTGTGGATGGCATCGCCGACTAAGTTGAGCCGCGCCTGGATATCGTCGAGGAATTCGTGCAAGCCACGATTGATGATTTCTCGAACCTGAATGTAGTTCAGTTCCGCGCACAACCGGCCCAGTTGTTGCTCGGCGGGATTCGCAAACGTACGGAATGGCGAACCGGAAATCGCGTGCATCGAGGCTTCGGCAG
Source organism: Terriglobia bacterium (assembly GCA_035315305.1). Lineage (GTDB taxonomy): Bacteria > Acidobacteriota > Terriglobia > 20CM-2-55-15 > 20CM-2-55-15 > 20CM-2-55-15. Next base: position 3,213 of record DATFXZ010000635.1, read on the forward strand.
ATACAACGCAGTGGTGGATGGCACGGGGGAACTCGCGGTCGAGCACGAGAAATTCGACAATCTTGTCCGGAGAGATCTGCTGAAATCGCTTCCGATACATTTCAAAAGCGCTCGTCGAGCGGAGGACGGCGGCCCACATGAGGTCGTCATAAGGACTACCGACGGCGTCCAAGGAGGGCAACAGAAGATAGTATTTAGTGTCCAGAATTCGAGATGTCTTGTCGGCGCGCTCGATCAGCCGCCCGAGCCTGCAGAAGTGCCAGCCTTCGTTATGCGACATAGTCGCATACAGTGTTCCCAGAAAAACATGACTGGCTGTTGTGACGTCTGAGAAAAAATCCAGACCCGGCGGAAAACCTCTTGCGGCCGACCGAGCGCCGTTCTGAACCGCCA
>DATFXZ010000636.1:0-4848 GCA_035315305.1 Terriglobia bacterium
ATGCTCCATGGCAGGTTTCAGTCCGGCCTGGCAGGAAACTGGCACGGTGACTTTTTCCGATGCCGCCAAACAGTCCGGCATTAACTTCAAACACGAAAATGGCGCTTCGCCTCACAAATACCTGCCGGAAACCATGAGCTCGGGGGCTCTCATCTTCGATTATGACAACGACGGTTGGCCCGATATTTTTTTGGTCAACGGCGGTTCATTTGTCGATCCTGCTGTGGCGAGTGCAGCACGGCATCGGCTGTATCACAACAAGCGCGATGGGACATTCGAAGACACCACTGCTTCCTCAGGTATTGTCGTATCGGGGTTCGGAATGGGCGCCTGCTCCGCAGACTACGACAACGATGGGTGGCCGGATCTGTACGTTACCGCTGTCGAAGCCAACAAGCTCTACCGTAACAACGGTAACGGTACGTTTGCTGATGTCACGGCCAAAGCAGGCGTTGGCGGCAGTGGACTATGGAGTTCAAGCTGCGCGTTCGCCGACATTGATAACGATGGCGACCTCGACCTTTACGTGACGAACTACGTCGACTTCAGCGTCAAGAACAATAAGTATTGCAGCGCAATGCAAAACATTCGTACCTATTGTCATCCCAACGTGTATAGGCCGCTTCCTCACCTTCTTTACCGCAACAATGGCGACGGTACGTTTACAGACATTACCAAGGAAGCCGGTGTCTACCGCACCGATGGAAACGGACTTGGTGTCGTTTTCGGCGATTACGACAATGACGGCTGGACGGACATCTATGTTGCAAACGACTCCGTTCCCAACTTCCTGTTCCACAACAAGGGAAATGGAATTTTCGAAGAGGTTGGTTTCCGGGCAGGCGTTTCAGTCGGCGGTGAGGGACGGCCGCTGGCTGGAATGGGTACGGATATGGCGGACATTGATGGCGACGGACTCCTGGACATCATCGTCACCAATCTAGATCGCGAAACCCACAGCCTATACCGCAATCTCGGAAAGGGATTGTTCTCTAACGTGACCTTTGAAAGCGGCGTGGGGCAGGCCACTCTGCCGTTTGTCGGCTTCGGCGTCGCTTTTCTGGACTACGACAATGATTCGGATCTCGATATCGCCATCGCGAACGGAGACATCATCGACAACGTTAGCCAGTTCCGCGACAACACTACACACGAACAAAGGAATCTTCTCCTGCAAAACGACGGCAAAGGCCGGTTCCACGATGTTGGGCCTGCATCCGGGCCTGGATTCGCGCTGAAGAAGGTCAGCCGCACACTGGTCGTCGGCGATCTGGACAACGACGGCGATTTGGATATCCTGATCGGCAATAACGGGCAGACTGCCGATCTCCTCCGCAACGAGGGAGGGAATCGCAATAACTCACTTCTCATCCGCGCCATCGGAACCAAAAGCAACCGCGATGGGATCGGAGCGCGCCTGAAACTCACCGTCGGCGGAAAAACTCTGATCCGCCACATCAAGGCCGGATCGAGCTATCAGGGACAAAACGATTTGCGCGTTCACTTCGGGCTGGAAAAAGCATCACAGGCCGATCGTCTCGAAATTCTGTGGCCGAGCGGTCTCGTAGACACAGTCGAAGCGATAAAAGCGAACCAGATTATTGCCGTCACGGAGGGTCGTGGAGTCACACGGCAGGAAGCGTTCCGCCGAATGCCGTGAGCGGTCACTTCGTTTGAGTCATCTCGACAGACTTGCGTAAAATCGGGTCGCGTGGAGGTACGTCGATGAGAATTCTTGCAAGCGTCGCGTCCATGTTGTTTTTTTCCGTCGTTGCTGCTGCCCAGGGAATTGATTGCGCGGGGCTGTTGAAAATTGAGACTAGCAGTCTGCCGGCTGCAAAGACCGTACTGACGTCGGCTACCGTCAACGCCGCGCGTGCGGCCCAGGGCAATGTGCCGGCTCTGCCGGAGCACTGTGAGGTGCAGGGTAAGATCAACGAGCGGACCGGGGCAAATGGGCAGCAATACGCGATCAAATTCCATCTGCGTCTTCCGACGGCATGGAACGGCCGATTCTTTTTTGAAGGTGGTGGCGGCTCAAACGGAAATCTTGGAAACGCACTGGGTAACCTGCAAGGACAACAGCGAACGAATGCGCTCGCGCTTGGTTATGCTGTGGTGTCCCAGGATTCCGGTCATGATAATCAAACCAATAATGATCCGAACCGGAATGGTACAGTCACCTTCGGCTTTGACCCACAAGCACGTCTCGACTTCGGTTACAACTCTTACGACCAGGTCACACAACTGGCGAAAGCGCTGATCGCGCGCCACTACGGGCGCGCACCAGAGCGATCGTATTATGTCGGCTGCTCGGAGGGAGGCCGGGAAGCGATGATGATGTCGCAGCGCTTTCCATCGTATTTCGATGGCATCCTCGCTTGTGCTCCCGGATTCAACTTGGCGAAAGCCGCCTTGTTCGGCCACGCATGGGACGCTCAAGCTCTGGCTGAGGTCGCAAAAGCACAAGGCGTGTACGATCGTTTCGGCCAGCCATTCCTGAACAAAACCTTTACAGACGAGGATCTCGATCTCGCGGCTCAGGCCGTGTCGTCCGCTTGCGACGGACTCGATGGCCTGGAAGATGGCATTATCGACAACTTACAAGCGTGCACTTCCGTTGTTGTGAGTCCGAAACTGAACACGATCGCCTGCAAGGGCCCCAAGCGGGTCACATGTCTCTCCACAGGGCAGATCACCGCGCTGCAAAAAATATTCGCCGGCCCGAAGAACTCAAAAGGCGAAATGCTGTATGCGGACTGGGCCTGGGATCGCGGTATTGGCGGCAAGATCGGTGAAGCATTCAACCAGGGCTGGCGTATTTGGAAAATGGGCGCTTACGATTCTGGAACGAACTCGGCAATCATTGCCGGGCTTGGCGCTGCAGCGGTATCCGCGGTGTTCTCAACGCCGCCGACAACCATTACGAGCACCGGTGCCGGTCCAGTCGCCCATCTGCTCGGAATCGACGTCGATCGCGACGCTATGAAAGTCGCAGCAAAATCCGGCGAGTTTACTCAATCTGCTCTCGATTTCATGATGGCCAGCTCGACAGATCTGACAGCCTTTACGAAGCGTGGCGGCAAGCTGCTGATTGTGCACGGAGTCAGCGATCCCGTATTTTCCATTAAAGACACCATGAACTGGTGGACGGAAGTGAATCGCGTGAACAGTGGTCGAGCGGAGGAGTTCGTGAGGCTGTTCGCAGTCCCTGGAATGAACCATTGTGCCGGCGGTCCCGCAACCGATCAGTTTGATGCGTTCACCGCGCTTGTGAACTGGGTCGAAAAGAAGGCTGCACCTGACCGCATTATCGCTACGGCAGGCAACGGCTCTCCCTGGCCGGGCCGCACACGCCCACTTTGTCCGTATCCCAAGCAGGCGCGGTACGTGGGATCGGGCAGTATCGAAGACGCCGCCAATTTTACCTGTGCCGAGCCCGGCGCTGCCCGCTGAAGCGCGCATGGTGATCACCATATCGGATCGCGCAATCGAAGCTCGCCGCGTGGCGCTGGCAAGCGCGATAGGCACAACGATCGAGTGGTACGACTTCTTTATTTATGGCACGGCTGCGGCCGTTGTGTTTGCACCGCAGTTTTTTCCGCAAGTATCGCCACTGGCGGGAGTGCTTGCCTCGTTCGCCACTTTCGCTGTGGGGTTTCTCGCGCGTCCGCTTGGCGGAATCGTCATGGGGCATTTTGGTGACCGCATCGGTCGGAAATCAACGCTGGTGTGGTGCTTGTTGCTGATGGGACTTTCGACCTTCGGAATCGGGATACTTCCGAATTATTCGCGTCTTGGTGTGTGGGCGCCGTTATCGCTTGTCTTCTTCCGTTTTATCCAGGGGTTCGCGCTCGGGGGTGAGTGGGGCGGCGCCGTATTGATGTCGGTCGAACACGCGCCGCAAGGCAAACGTGGACTGTTTGGAAGTTTTGTAGCATTGGGGCTTCCGGCCGGCATCATCTTATCGAATGTTGTTTTCCTCATTGCCTCGACTACCGTCACACCAGAGCAATTCGCCGCGTGGGCGTGGCGCATACCGTTCCTTGCGAGCGCAGTACTCGTGGCGATCGGGCTATTCGTCCGTGTAAAGATCGCGGAGAGTCCCGTATTTGCCGAACTGTTGCGGGCGCGTTCCGCCAGGCGAATGCCTGTTCTCGACGTTCTTCGGAGCCATGCGCGCGAGATTTTGCTGGCAGCCGGAAGTTATCTCTCGATCAGTGCAACGGGCTACCTGGTGATTGTGTATTTCGTTTCCTATGCGACACGTAATCTCCAGTTTTCGCTGTCTGTCACGCTCGCGTTGCTCCAGGCAGCAGCGATCGTCTTCGCAGTGTCGATCCTATTCTTCGCGAAATGGTCCGATCGGCTCGGACGTCATCGCATGATCCGGTGGAGCTGCGGCATGCTCGTCTTCGCATCGCTGCTCTTCTTTCCGCTCATCGACACCAAATCGTTGGCTCTTGCGGCCGTTGCTCTCTGTGGAATCCTGTTTGTACAGGGAATATATATCGGGCCTCAGGCGGCCGCATTTGCGGAGCTGTTCCCGCCGGCCGTTCGCTACAGCGGCGCTTCTCTAAGCATCACAATCGGCACGGTGCTTGGCGGCGCCATCGCGCCATTCGTTGCCACTGCTCTTTACAGTACGACCGGCAACTCGTGGCCGGTCACCGTGTACGCCGTTGCTCTCTCCATAATTTCCTGGCTATGCGCGCTGGCATTGACGGAAGACACGTCTACGACTGCGACTCCCAATGTCGTGCTAAATTAATCAACGATGTCGGAACACAAAGCAAAAATTCTCTGGACACACTCACAAGGTGATTTTCTAAAGGGAACGTATTCACG
>DATFXZ010000637.1:0-12215 GCA_035315305.1 Terriglobia bacterium
GCGCTTTAATGCTCCGGCGACACCAGCTCCCATCCAAAGGTGATTGTTAGCCGCATTAACGACGGCATCTACCTGGACCCTGCTGATGTCTCCCTGCTGAGTTTCGATCGAAGCATCCCCTATGGCAACGACCATACTTTGATTATACCCTCGGGAATTCTGCTAGAATTCGCGCCTATGCGTTGGCTCACCGCTTGTTTGCTGCTTTTACTGGCTCCTTTGACGGCGGCTGCCTGGGGTGAGAAAGGTCATTTGATGATCAACCGCGTCGCCGTTGATACAGCCGCGTCAAAACTGCCCGAATTCATGAACGCGGCTCGCGAAGAGCTCATCTACAACGGCTATGAACCCGACCGGTGGCGTGAAGAGGGGCGGACATCGGTAATGAATACAGTCCAGGCGGCGGATCATTTTTTCGACTCGGAATACTGGGGCGCGATTTCCACCATCGAACCGGACCGCTATTCGTTGATGGAAAAGATGGCAGCCAAGAAGATCGAACTGATCAAAGTCGGTTATCTGCCGTACGCAATCCTCGAGAACTACGAAAAACTCGTGAACGCATTTCGCTTCTGGAGGAATGCTAAAACGCCTCAGGATCGAGAGTCCGCACGAGCGAACGCCGTCTATATCGCAGGAGTGCTCGGACATTACGTCGGAGATGGTTCACAGCCAATGCATCTGAGTATCCAATACAACGGTTGGCTGGACACTACACCCAATCCGAAGAACTACACAAAGGACCGGAGCTTCCATGGCCGCTACGAAACCGCTTACGTGAACGCCGCCATTGAAACTGCCGGAGTCCGCACGGGAGTTCAGCCACCACAACGGTTGAGCAATGTTTGGGATTCAATCAAGCGATATTTAACACAGGGTTTCGCCGAACTGGAATTGGTATACGACCTGGAGAAGACCGGCGAGTTCAACCCGCAACAACCGCGTGCAAAAGGAACCGAGCTCATAACAGCACAACTTGCGCGCGCTGCCACAATGCTTAGCAATCTCTGGTACACGGCATGGCTCGACAGTGCAGAACCCGTTCCAGGGCAGAACGCTAAGGAATGATCAATCCTCGTGAGATCATCCAGAAGAAGAGAGATCGGGAGACTCTGACTCCCGAAGAAATCATCGAGTTCATCCAAGGCTATATGTCCTCGGAAGTGGCGGATTACCACGTCGCAGCCTGGCTGATGGCTGTGTATATCAACGGCATGGAAACCGGAGAAACTCTGGCATTGACCAGAGCGATGCGCGATTCAGGCACACCGTTAAAGCTTTCATCAATCAAGACGAAGAAGGTTGACAAGCACAGTACAGGCGGCGTCGGCGATAAGACTTCAATGATTGTCGCTCCCATTGCTGCCGCGTGCGGCGTCACGGTTCCAATGATTACCGGTCGCGCACTCGGACACACAGGCGGCACGCTGGACAAGCTCGAATCCATACGCGGTTTCAACCCACGGCCGTCGCTTGAAAAAACAATGGCGATTCTAAAGAGCGTAGGTGCTGTCATTATGGGCCAAACGGACGATCTTGCGCCTGCCGATCGCCGGATTTATGCGCTGCGCGACGTCACAGCGACCGTCGAATGCATACCGCTGATCACCGCCAGCATTCTCAGCAAGAAATTTTCAGAGGATCTCGACGGACTTGTCCTCGATGTCAAGACCGGTTCTGGAGCCTTCATGCCAACTCTAACGGAGGCACGGAAATTGGCTCGATCTGTCGTCGACGTCGGCCGCGGGATGAAGACAAAAATTGTGGCACTGATTACCGACATGGAACAGCCGCTAGGCCGCGCGATTGGAAATGCCTTGGAAATTCGAGAATGTATTGAATGCTTGAACGGCAACGCGCCGGAGGACCTCAAAACACTATCGATCGCACTCGCAGCGCACATGATACGGCTGGCAGGACGAACAAAATCGATCGCCGAGGCCGAAACGATGGCATACGATGCTTTGTCCAAGGGCGTCGCCGCCAACAAGTTTAGGCAAATGATCCGCTCTCAGGGCGGAGATGAACGGGTCGTCGATAATCCCGATCTCTTGCCTCGTGCCGGGTCTACAGACGAAATTCGATCTCCTTCCCACGGCTTTGTGACACGGTGCGATGCTAGGTTCCTGGGGCTGGCTTCGAATGCCCTCGGCGCCGGACGAACCCATGTCGATGACACTGTCGATAGGGCTGTTGGGCTGTTCTTGGAGAAGAAGTCGGGTGATCCGGTGGAACGTGGTGATGTTCTCTGCCGGATACACTGGAACGACTCACAGCGCCTACGGAAGGCTATGGCGTTCATAGATCAAGCATTCGAAATCCAACCGCACCCCCCAAAGCATCGGCCGCTGATCCATGCTGTACTTGAAGGATAGAAATGAAATTTGAGTTCGTAGAACAAGCCAAAAGCTACCTCTTAGAGAAGATGGGCGCCGCCCCTGAAATTGCGATCATCATGGGAAGCGGTCTATCTGCTGTCGACGAAATCCTCACGCACCCACAGCGGATACATTACGTTGCGATCCCCCATTTTCCTGTTCCGAAAGTTGCAGGCCATCGCGGCCAGGTTGTACACGGGAAAGCCGGAAGTCTTCAGGTCGTCGTTTTTGAAGGGCGAGTGCATTACTACGAAGGCAATACTATGGCCGAAGTGACTTTCTGCACGCGTGTCATCGGCAGACTCGGCGCCAAGAAACTGATCCTCACGAATGCTTCAGGGGCAGTCAATCCGAATTTTGCGCAGGGACATCTGATGCTCATTACGGACCACATCAACCTCCTTGGAGTAAATCCTCTTAGCGGGCCGAACGAGGAACGATGGGGGCCGCGATTCGTGGACCAAACCGACATTTACGACCAACATCTGCGACAACGGCTTAGGGAAGCCGGCGAATATTGCGGAATCGATTTATGTGAAGGCGTGTACGCGGCTGTACCGGGGCCGACGTATGAAACACCGGCTGAGATTCGTTACCTGCGAACAATCGGTGCGGACGCTGTCGGGATGTCCACAGTTCCGGAGGCCATCGTCGCGACACATATGGGGATGAAAGTCGCCGGACTCTCGATGCTTGCCAATCTGGCCGCGGGCATGTCCGGTAAACCCATCAGTCACTCCGACGTACTCGGCAGCGCAGACGAGATGAATGCCGAAGTCGGCATGCTCCTTCAGCGCTTCTTCGATACGTATGAATCCTGAACTTATTGCGAAGGCCACTGAAGCACGTGACAGGGCGCTCGCCAGGTATTCCAATTTCAAGGTAGGCGCGGCCATTGAAACTCGGGATGGCCGTATCTACACCGGCTGCAACATTGAAAATGCTTCTTACGGTTTGAGCATTTGCGCTGAGCGGGTCGCTTTGTGGAAGGCTCTAAGCGAAGGGGCGCGCGAGTTTCGCGAACTCGCAATCATAACGGATGCGGAAAAACTGACGTCGCCATGCGGAGCGTGCAGGCAATTGCTGTGGGAATATTGCGGCAACATTACCATCCACATGCATTCACTAAAGGGTCTACAGAGCGAACAACATCTCGCCGACTTGTTTCCATTCCCTTTCGACAATCGCAGTTTGTAGGAATATTTGGTAGCGGCTACAGCCAGCCTGCGCGTTTAAAGGCACTATAGATGAACCCGCAAGCAATGATTGTTATCGCCAGGATCATCGGATAACCATAGCGCCAGTCCAGTTCGGGCATGAATTTGAAATTCATGCCGTAAATTCCGGCGACCATTGTAGGGACGGCCAGGATGGCGGCCCATCCGGCAAAACGTTTTTGAATTTCATTCTGCGAGATTGAGACTAGCGAGAAGTTCGCCTCGAGCGCCGTCGCCAAAATTTCGCGCGTGGAATCGACCATTTCATTAATGCGAATCACGTGATCGTAAACGTCACGAAAGTAGGGGCGCGTGTCTTCAGGGATGACCTCGTCCAAATCGAATCTCATGAGCTTTGTACAAACATCGATCAAGGGAGACACCGCGCGCTTAACCTCAACCAGCTGCCGCTTGAGATCGTAAATCTGCTTTGTCGTCTCGCGACTTGATTTCTCACTAAAGATTCGCTCCTCGAGGATCTCGAGCTGTTCTCCCAGGGCATCGATGACAGGAAAATAACCATCGACGATGGAATCCATCACAGCATAAAGCGCGAACCCTGGACCTTTCCGAAGAAGTTGTGGCGTGCTTTCGCACCGTGCACGCACCTCCGAATAGGCGCGGGAGGATCCATGACGTATCGACACAATAAAGTTTTTGCCGACGAAGAAATGAGTCTCGCCGAAGTCAATTTTGCGGGATTCGGCATTCATTTGTACCGTTCGCACGACGATAAAAAGTACTTCGCTATACGTTTCGAGCTTCGGCCGCTGATGCGCGCGAAGCGCGTCTTCAATCGCGAGCTCGTGCAGCTGGAATTCTTCCTGAATCTGCTTGAGGATGTTTCCGCTGGGGTCGTGAAGTCCAATCCATACGAAACCATTAGGCTCTGCCAGATGATCGCTGATCGCTTCCACCGAAATCGTCGCAATCCTGCGCCCCTCGGAATATGCAGCGCAGTTGACGACGCCCTCGATGTTGGCGCTCACGGCTTAACCACACCAATGTATGGCAGATTTCGGTACCGCTGACGAAAATCCAGGCCATAGCCGACGACGAACTTGTCAGGGATTTCGAAACCGACGTATTTCAGATCAATCTCGATGATCCGCCGTGCGCGACGATCGAGTAGCGTGCACACTTCAAGCGACTTCGGATTGCGGCCACCGAGCGTTCTCAAAAGGTATTTCAACGTGAAGCCGGTGTCGACGATGTCTTCGATAACCAAAACATCTTTGCCTGCAATGTTTTCTTCGAGATCCTTCGTAATGCGAACGACCCCTTCGCTGTCTTCTCCATAACTGGAGATCGAAAGAAAATCCATGGAAAGAGGTAGATCAATGCGGCGAGCCAGGTCGGTGGCGAAGAAAACCGACCCGCGAAGAATGGATACCAAGACGAGACGGCGGTCCTTGTAATCCAGTTGGATCTGACGGGCGAGATCTTGCACACGCTCTTTGATTTGCGCTTCGGTAAATACGATTTCCTCGACCTCATCCATGGACTTGATCTTGACACAAAAGTCGAGGGTGCTAGACTGAAATCAAGGTCCCGAGAGATTCGGGGTTCAGTCGAAGTCGGACTCGTAGGAACGGAACAAACGGTTGATGACGCACCCTAGAAAGTGCCGAGACGGTTTGAAACTGAACAGCTGAGCTTTACGAAAGTGAAGCAACTTCAACAGCGCGGAACGCCAGTTCAGCGTTAGAAGCATCAAGGCAGTTCAAGAAAACGTAACATGCGAGAGGGACATCCGCTGCACGGCGGGATTCGACAAGAACGCCAGGGTCACTCGGGACCTTGAGTTTTTTACGCTGCATTGTCGCCATTACCGTTTTCTGCTTCGCCATTGCTCAGCCCATATTTCCAGATCAAATTTTTGTAATCGCGTTCGTACAGAATCTTGATGTTCACTTCAGGATAGAGTTCCCTTAGCAGCCGGACTTTTCGATTCTTTTTGGTAACGAGACTTTGCTTCATGGTCGTGAGCTCGATGAACAAATCCAGGTCGGGCAAATAGAAATCCGGCGTGAAGGCCTTGACCACGTTCTGGTTTTCGTCCCATTCAATGGGGAATGTCCGTGGCTCGTATTCCCACCGTATCCTGTAGAAATCCATGACTCGCGCGAACTCCCGTTCGCTCGGATGAGCGAATTCGGGAAGCCGGTCCTCGAGAGGCTGCTTTTCAGCGACGGCCGCTACCGGACTTGCGCGGTCTTCTTCAGTGTCAGCCATCTGCGCCACGTCGAGTTTTGTTGTCAGGATCTCCTCGCGTAAACGCGCCGGCAATTCGACGGCAGTCGCTTCGATTCCCTTCGCTTGCGCCGCTTTGACAATAATTTCCGCGGCGATTTCATTGGAGAAATAGTCGATATTCAGAACCAAGTCGTAGTACGACGGATCGCGCCAGTCCTTGCCGTAGAGCGTTCGGATAAAGGTTTCCTTTTCGCGATCGCGCTCTTCGATGATCTTTTCAGCCTCTGGACGATCGACGTTGCCCAGACGCATCACGCGAGCAATTCGATACGGCAATGGGGCGACAATCTGAACATGAAGCGAAGCAGCAACACGAGCGAAGAGAAATTGGGCGCCGCTCCCGAGGACGACGACATTGTGAGCCGCGGCAACTTCCGCAATCGCCGAACGGACCATTTCCTGATAGACGCGGCGATCCTTTTTGATTCGTGACAGTTGTTCGGTCCGAACGGGAAACTGCTGATCAATCACGACGTCCATTCCGTCGCGATCTATGAACTGAAAATTCAAAGCCTTTGCGGTCGCAGTCGCAATCTCACGGCCACCACTGCCGGTCAGTCGTGAAATCGTGATAATCGCCATATGTTATATTCAGAGGTTTATGCACTACCTCGGAATCGACATTGGGGGTACGAGCATCAAAGCCGGTCTTGTCGATGAGACCGGACGTGTTCTCGAATCACGCAGAGCCTTGACGATCACAGATGACCTGTACGGTTTTCTTTTAACGCTATCAGAATTGATCCGCGAATTTCAAAAAACGGCTGCCATTGAGGCGATCGGCATCGGAGTTCCGGGTCTGCATTCTTCTAAAACCCACATCATCGAGACCTCGCCAAATATCCCGTGCCTTACGCATGTCAATTTAGTGGAGAGGCTGGCGGATCAGGTCCACATCCGAATAGTGACTGAAAATGATGCAAATGCCGCTGCGTATGCTGAATACGTCTGCGGCGCAGCCGTCGGACTGCGGCAGATGGCATATCTGACACTTGGTACGGGTCTAGGCTCCGGTTTGATCTTGAATCGTACTTTGTTTACCGGGGCGTCCGGATACGGTGGTGAATTCGGTCACACAGTTCTGAATGCAGGTTCACGGGAACACAACACTGGCCGACTGTGTCACTGCGGCAACCGGGGATGCGTCGAGAAGTATGTGTCGGCCACCGGAATCGTGATTACTGCAGAAGAAATGATGAACGACGCGCCGAACAGTTCGTTGCACGAACTCGGGCGGCCGTTGACGTCCGAAATGATCTATGAAGCTGCGACCCGGGGCGACGCAACCGCCCTAAAAATTTTCAAGGAAACGGGCCGTTACCTGGGAATCGCATGCGCCAATCTGATCAACTTCCTTAACGTCGAAATGATCGTTATTGGCGGCGGCGTCATGGCAGCCGGGGAATTGCTGATGAATCCGGCGCGAGAAGTCGCGAAGCAGTATGCGTTCCCATCAGCTTACGCCGATTCTCAGATAGTACAATCAAAGCTGTGGCCGGATGCCGGCCTCATTGGAGCAGCGATGCTCGCACGCGACCGATAGCAGTACGTATGACCTTATCTCACATCCGAAATTTTTCGATTATCGCCCACATTGATCACGGTAAGTCCACCCTTGCAGATCGCCTGCTCGAGCTTACAGGCGCGCTCAGCAAGCGTGAAATGTCTGCACAAGTGCTGGACGCGATGGATCTCGAACGCGAGCGTGGCATCACAATCAAGGCGAAAGCCGTACGGCTCAATTATCACGCGAGAGATGGCCAAGATTACATTCTGAATCTCATCGACACGCCTGGTCACGTGGACTTCAGTTACGAGGTATCGCGGAGCCTCGCCGCCTGCGAAGGCGCATTGCTCGTTGTTGATGCATCACAGGGCGTTGAAGCGCAGACGCTCGCCAACACATATCTCGCGGTTGATCATCATCTCGAGATCGTCCCGATCATCAACAAAATCGATTTGCCCGGCGCTGAGATCGGCCGCGTTCAAGAACAACTGCACTCGATCATCGGAATGAATCCTGAGGACGCCGTGCTCATCAGCGCGAAGTACGGCACCGGTGTCGAGGAAGTTTTGGAGGCGATCGTTAATCGCATTCCCGCATCAAAAGGTGATCCGGAAGGTCCGCTTAAAGCCCTTCTCTTTGACTCCTGGTTTGACGTATATCGCGGAGTGGTCGTGCTTGTGCGCGTCATTGACGGCGAAGTCCACAAGGGCATGAAGATCCGTCTGATGTCAAACGGGCAGGTCTATCAAGTCGACAGCGTCGGTGTGCTCACACCGAAGATGAAAGAAGTCGATCGCATCTCAGCGGGTGAAGTCGGTTTCATCATGGCGAATATCAAGGTCGTCGCGGACACAAAGATCGGCGATACGATTACGGCGCACGAGAATCCCACTTCCACGCCATTTCCCGGATTTCAGGAAATCAAGCCGATGGTGTTCGCCGGTTTATATCCGGTTGAACCCAATCAGTACGAAGGCCTCCGCGACGCGCTCGAGAAACTTCGACTCAATGATTCTTCGTTCTTCTACGAGCCGGAAACGTCGACTGCTCTCGGGTTCGGTTTTCGATGCGGGTTCCTCGGCTTGCTTCACATGGAGATCATTCAGGAGCGTCTGGAACGTGAGTTCCAGCTTTCCCTGATCACGACCGCACCCGGCGTGCGGTATCGCATCACCCGGACCAGTGGGCAGGTCGAAGAGATCGATAATCCGACCAAATTTCCGGAGCCGCAACTCATCAGTCAGATTGAGGAGCCGATTATTACGGCGCTTATTCTGAGCACCGATGAATTTGTAGGACCCATTCTCAAACTCGTCGAAGAAAAACGCGGTGTGCAAAAGGGTTTCGAATACGTTGCGCCCGGTCGCGTGTTGTTCACGTATGAAATGCCGCTGAATGAGATCGTCTTGGATTTTTATGACCGCCTGAAGTCCGTCTCTCGCGGATACGCGTCGTTCGACTATCACCTTGCAGGTTATCGGTCGGCCGACCTGGTGAAACTCGATATTCTCGTCGGGGGCGAAACTGTGGACGCCCTATCGTGGATCGTTCACCGGGATTTTGCCTATGCGCGAGGCAAGGCACTCGTCGAAAAAATGAAGGAACTCATTCCGCGTCAAATGTTTGAGGTTGCCATCCAAGCAGCGATTGGTAATCGCGTAATCGCGCGGGAGACCATCCCCGCCATCCGCAAGAACGTTCTTGCCAAGTGCTACGGCGGCGACATCACTCGGAAACGTAAATTGTTGGAAAAACAGAAAGAGGGTAAACGCCGCATGAAGCGGGTGGGTAAGGTCGACATTCCCCAGGAAGCATTTCTCGCCGTATTGAAGGTCGGGTCGTAACAAGCTAATTCGGGGTCAGACGTCTAAATCACCCAAATTCGCATTTATAGAATTTTGGAACGCCTGTAATTTGGGTGCACGAATTTGGGTGATTTAGACGTCTGACCCCGAATTAGCCGTAAACCGATAGACCCAATAGAGTTGCAAACACGCCCCCCTGCTATAATGGCGAACAGCATGAAATCGCAGCTCAAACGTTATCTAGGCTCTCTGGTCTTTGTTTTTCTGCTCTGTCTATCCATTGCACTCGGTGCTACGGCGGGAGTCCTCTTTGTATACAACAGCGACCTGCCGCAGGTGAACTCTTTGGAAGACTATCATCCGAGTCTCATAACCGAGGTCTATTCCGATGACGGCCAGGTCATCGGAAGCTTTGCTCTCGAGCGGCGCGTCATCGTTACATGGGACGAAATCCCTCAAGTCGTGAAAGACGCAATTACGTCGGTTGAAGACCAGAATTTCTTCACACACTGGGGTATCGATTTTTACGGCATCGCTCGGGCGGGTTTAAAGGATGTCATGGCCGGCCGTGTGGTCGAGGGTGGCAGTACGCTGACCCAACAGTTGAGCAAGAACTTGTTTCTGACGCCTGAAAGAACTTTCCGCCGAAAGATTCAGGAAGCGATGCTTGCGATTCAGATCGAACGACTCTACACAAAACAGCAGATTCTCACGTTGTACGTCAACCTGCATTTCATGGGACACGGCCAATACGGCTTTGCTGCCGCCGCTGAATACTATTTCGGCAAGGAACTTAAAGATCTGAATATCGAAGAGGCAGCCATGTTGGCTGCGATCCCGCGTTCGCCGCCGAATTACTCGCCCATAGCGCATCCGGACCGCGCATTATTGCGCCGCAACTATGCAATCGATCGCATGGTCGCGGAAAAGAAAATCACTGTTGCACAAGGCGAAGAAGCAAAGTCCCATCCCATCAAAATTGCCGAAAAGCAGCGTCGCGACGAAATCGCCCCGTACTTTGTGGAAGAACTGCGCCGGTATCTCGAGAAGAAATACGGCACGTTTGCCGTTCATGAAGGCGGCTTAAAAGTCTATTCGACTCTGAACGTCGAGATGCAAAAGGCAGCGAATGCCGCCGTACGGGCCGGCCTTCGTGAATATGACAAGCGCCACGGTTGGCGGGGCGCCGACCGCAACTTGTTAAGCGAGGGTGTCCAGGATTTGGGATCGTATGAGTTGAAGGACTGGAAGCTTCCCATCCGAACCAATGACATTGTGCCCGGTGTCGTGCTCGATCTGACCAAAACCGGCGCCACCGTGAAGATCGGCAGCTACTTTGCGCAGCTTACGCCGCAGGATATCGCATGGACGAAGGCTATGGCGGCTGCGGAAATTCTGAAACCCGGCGATGTGGCGCTCTTTCAAATTCGTTCCATGAATCCTGCGGATAAAAAAGTTGAAGTCACACTTGAACAAAGGCCGAAAGTTCAAGGCTCGTTGCTCGCGATCGAGCCCAAGAGCGGTGAAATTAAAGCGATGGTCGGCGGGTATGACTTCGACGAAAGCAAATTTAATCGCTCGACGCAGGCGCTGAGGCAGACCGGTTCCTCGTTCAAGCCATTTGTTTACACCGCCGCCGTCGACAACGGCTTGCGTCCGGAAGATACGATTCTGGATGCGCCCGTCAGTTTCGGCAACTATTCACCAGGCAACTATGACGGTAAGTACGAAGGCGTCATCACCATACGTCGTGCTTTAGGTGATTCGCGCAACATACCGGCAGTCAAAACACTCGCGAAAGTGGGAGTGCAGAATCTGATTCCGTACGTGCGCCGATTTGGAATCACCTCAAAAATTGAACCCGTCTTGCCGATCGCGCTTGGTGCCGCCGACGTCACGTTGATCGAAATGGTATCCGCATATTCGACATTCCCCAATGACGGTGTTCGCGTGGTTCCGCAAATGATCCGTCGCGTAACGGATTCCGAGGGGAATGCATTGGAAGAAAATTTCCCGGAATTGCGCGATGTTATTCCAGCGGACACAGCGCGAATTATGGTCGACCTGATGCAAGAGCCGGTTCGGGCCGGAACTGCGACCAAAGCTCAGGAATTGAAACGGCCGGTGGCCGGAAAGACAGGTACAACTAACGACTTCACCGATGCCTGGTTTATCGGATATACCCCGAGCCTCACGGCTGGTGCGTGGATCGGGTTTGACGAGAAAGTGACCCTCGGCGATAAGGAGACTGGCGGTAAGGCCGCCTTGCCCATATGGATGGAATTCATTCGCGAGGTATACAAAGACAAGCCGGTCGAAACGTTTAATGTTGCCTCAAAAGAATCAATCACCGCTGGTCCCCAAGCAGTGCCATCGCTGGTTCAACAGGCACAAAAACAGCCGCAATGAAAAAAGGAATATTTTTTTTACTCTGCCTTACATTTGCTCTGGATTGTTTCAGCCAGTCTATCGCTGATGTCGCGCGGAAGGAGCGCGAGCGGCAGCGAACCTCTCAAAGTAAGATTGTCGTGGTCGGCTGGGGGACAACTGCCAGCACTATAAAAACTCCATCTGCGAATCCCGCAACTGCGGCCGACGCGCCCACAGTCCCGAAACCCCTTACGATTACGGATAACAAAGGCCGTGATGAAAAGTTTTGGCGCACCACATTTCAGAACGCGCGCGAAGACGTCAAGCGCGCTGAAGCAAGACTTGAGATTCTTGATCTGCGTCTGAAGGGGTTGAACACGCAACTGCTTCAGCAGAGCGACATCTACAATCGCGAGAATCGAATCGGGGCGGAAACCACCGCTGCTCAGCAGGCACTTGAAGGCGCGCGCAAAGATCTGGAGCAAGCTAAAAAGAAAGTCATCGATCTCGAAGACGAACTCCGGCGATCCGGCGGCCCTGCAGGCTGGGCGCGGTAAATGCGCTATCTCGGGATTGACGGTGGGGGTTCAAAAACAAAGTTCCTCCTGGTCGACGAGTACTACAACGAGATCTGCCACATCCAGAGCGGCCCATCCAATCATCTTTCGGTAGGAACCGAGGC
>DATFXZ010000638.1:0-8263 GCA_035315305.1 Terriglobia bacterium
GGGCGGTATCGTGCGTGGACGCAGTTTCGACGAAACGAGAAGATTTACACTTTCGTGTTTACTTTCAATGTGGCGGCTTCGGAATAACACAAAGACACAGAGACACAAAGACACAGAGGCGCGCGAAAAACGATCCCTGATCGCGCGCCTCTGTGTCTTTGTGTCTCTGTGTCTTTGTGTGAATCCAGTCTTCCCTCACGAGACCCTCACGACTACCGTTCTCTTTGATCGCGAGATCGTCCGAATCCTGAACAAGCATTGCGTGATGTGTCACGCCCAGAACGGACCTTCGTTTCCATTGGAATCTTACGAGCAGACATGGCTTCAAGGCCGGAAGATTCGAGCCGACGTCATTGCTCGACACATGCCTCCATGGGCCGCCGTTCCCGGCTACGGCGAATTCGCGAACGACAACAGTCTCACGCTGCGCGAGACGCAGTTTATGGTTTCGTGGGTTGAGGGACTTGGACCACGGAATTCGGGAACTGTATTCACGAACGTTGTCGACTCGTCTGGGAAACCGCGTCCGGCTGTACACGCCAGTGCGGATTTTGGTCATTGGCGAGTAGGACAGCCCGATCTCACCCGCCAATTGGGCGCCGAAACGATCGAGCCCGGTCAAGGTAAACAGATTAAATACAGCGTGATCGATCTGGGCCTCACCGCAGAGCGTCGCATCCGAGCAGTAGAATACATGCCAGGCGATCGCCGGGTTGTCCGTGCTGCATTTTTTACGGTTCAGGAAACGGGGCAATGGATTGGAAGCTGGACGCCATGGTACGAGTTCAGCGCATTGCCTGACAGTACCGCGTTCCGGCTTCCGCCTGGATCGCATATCCGAGCCGAGATTCATTATCAAGCGGCAACGGAGCGAGTCGTGGAACGCGGGACACTGGGATTGTTCTTCGCCGATAAACCAGCCGCCAACTCGGCTTCAGATCTTGTACTCGCGGCAAAGCCTGAGGCTGCCGGCAATCGATTTCGCGCTGAAGTCCGATTGCCTGTGGACACGCGCGCTCTTGCTTTGCGTCCTGAAATATCGTCGGGAGTTAAATCCATCGAGGTCTCGGCCAAAAGGCTCGATGGAGGAACCGAGGTTCTGCTGTTTGGTAAGGACTTTGCACCGGATTGGCCCACGCCTTACATCTTCAAAGAGCCTGTCCTTCTTCGGCGCGGAACGCTGCTTACACTTACCGCGTACGGTGGTCCGGTCAAATTGACTGTCAGCCGGTATTGATCTAGCGATCCTGCAGATTGCCTTGCCCACCACCTCCAGGACCGCGTGTGTTGAAGTTGGGCCGGCGTCCTGCTCGAATTGCTCCTTCCCACCGACTGATTAACTGCGTGCCTTGCGGCCACAAGACGCGGCCTCGGCTTAGATATTCGAGAACGCTATCCTTCTCCCCGCGATCGAAGAGAATCCGCACGACCGAGACATCAAGTCCATTCTGTTCGATTCGACGTGCACCGGGTGTCGCTGCGGCTTGCAGGAGGTAACGTTTGGCATTTTCGATGTCATTCCTATCGAGCGCAGCCTGTGCCAGTATGAGATTGCCGGCATAGATCGCATCGCCCGATCCAGGGTTTTCTCGCAGGAGTTTCTCTGCGTAAGCTGAATTGAATTTGGATTTCCAGGGATTCGCTTCAACTCGGTATGATGCGAACGCCAACACAATCGCGATGGCAATTCCGCCCGCAGTCCAGAGTCGTCGATTCGGCTTGAGCGCCGCAACTAGAGCGATTCCGGCACCGAGCACTCCCCACCCCCACAGCCAGTCGGCAGCAGCTGAAGCCGGTGACAGAGAACTAAACAACCCAAGTGGAAGAGCCGATCGGAGAAAATACGAAGCTCCCGTTCCCAGACCAAATACACCGCAAACGATGGATGCCAACGCCCATCGATTCGTTGGACTGAACTTCGCCGCTTCTTCGGATGAAGCATTGCGCGCCAGCAACCATCCTCCGCCCACTCCTGCAATCAGCCAAAAGATCAAATGCTCCCACGGCGACGCTGCCCACCATTTACTTGATCCCAAATCGAACAAGAAATGTGCAGGGCCCCAGAGAAACTGAAATGCCATGCCTGCAATTGCACCCGGCAGCGCTAAAGCGGCCGCGGCGTTGAACCGCTTCTCAGGCGGCAGTACGAGTACGGCGCTTCCACCCGCCACCCAAAACAGAAATGCAGAAACAAAGCCGGTCCAGACAACGTCGATGAATAAGGCTGAATGAGCTTCTTGGAGGGAGAACATGAATCCGACAATTCCAAAGCACAGTCCGAGCACGAGCGCTAATCCCAAGTTGCGCCCGAACACGAGTCCGCCGACGATGCCACAGAGAGGGCCTGTTGCCAGAAAGTAGTAGCCCTCCGGGTGAGCCGTCGAGAAAGCCAAGACTAATAAGACCGGAATGCCGAATGCGATAGCGCCGCGCAGTGGGAAGGTATTCATCGTCGAGAGATATACATGGATTCAATGGTCACATCCAAGCGTTTTCGAGTCAGGAAGCGCAGCCGATTCAGCGCGCTTCATAAGCGATGCCCTGCGCAGCAATGATCGCGAGGACCAATGAGATCGCGACGCCGACAAAAACGAAATGAGTTTTGCCTGCATCTATAACCATGCCGAACAGGAGTGGCGATATCGCCAAACCTACATCGGCGCCGGAATACACCAGCCCGTAGATGCGCCCGAATGCTCCGGTTCCCAATCGCGAGACTGTGGATTTCCTCACCAGCATGTCCCGCGATGGACCCGCGATACCAACACCAAAACCCATCAGCGCCATGATGCCGATAACGGCCGATCGGGGTACGATCACCGCTGCAAGCAGGAGGGCGATCGCCGCCGACGCGAGAAAAGACAGACCCACTAACTTTTCCTGACCTTTCTCCGCACCAGCGAAAAAGCCGCCCGTCGCGAGCCCGGCTGCTCCGCCAATGAGAAATGCAGTGAGAGCGGAAGTCGCTAGGGCCAGCGAGAGACCGTATAGGTCACGCAAGAGAGACGGGGCGAAATTCTGCAGCGCACCGAATCCTAATGTGTAAAAGAAGAAGAACGTGAAGGAAACCCAGGTAAGACGCAGCCGAACCAGATCAACAATTCTTGTGGGTTTCTGCCTTGGTGTCTCAAGGTCCGGCGCTTGCTGGACCAATACCTCTCTCTTCCACCATAGCGTCGCCAACGAAATCGCGCCAATCGTAGCTGCCACTAAACCCGCCATCCGCCATCCAAAGGCTGTTGCGCCTGCTGTCATCGCCAGCGGTGCGAGCGTCCAGCCTAGATTGCCGGAAAGGCCATGGACCGAGAATGCATGTCCCAAACGTGCGTGTGACACGCGGTGGTTCAGCAGCGAAAAGTCGGCCGGATGAAAAACACTATTTCCGAGCCCTGCAACAAATGCGGCCAGATATAGTCCCCAAAACGCAGGCGTCATGGCGACGAGAATTCCCGAACACGAGAGCAGTCCTACACCAAGGCACAATACTCGATGTGATCCCCATCGATCCACCAAGAAGCCCGCAATCGCCTGGCCGGTGCCGGAGGTGACGAAAAATACGGTCATCAAACCGCCGACCGCCGTATATGAAGCCGAATACTCCTGAATGAACCACGGAAACAACGGGGGAAGCATGAGATGGAAGAAATGCGAAGTACCATGAGCGAACCCGACTAGAGAAATCACGGTCGCGTCCTGCTGGACGACCTTGGGCATCGTTGCGGTCGACATGCTGGTATTGTACAGGGCCTTGGTTTTGCCGCCGCGGATTTGCACGGATTGTCTTTTGTCGAATTATCGCCGCTTGCATTAAGGCGGCTCGCATGACGCCTCAGACGATTAGACAGCGGCGTTTATTCCCCTCCTCACGAGGAGGGGAATCGGGGAGCCTAATTCAGCACGAGATGCATCTGTTACTGAACTTTGAGCCCAGACTGATGAGAAGCTTGATGGTTTCAGGAAACGGCTGAATCCGTTCGCGTGGCCCATTGGCCATATCCGCTGTGGTCAGTCCGTTCTTCCCAACCATGTCGACACGCGCGCCCTTGGAAACCAGATAGAGAATCATCTCGTTGTCGCCTCGGGCGGCGGCGCTGTGGATCGGTGTGTAAGCGCGTGAGTTCGTATGAGTGGTAACAGTGGACTCACCGGCCTTTTTATCCGTGGCGTTCAGATCGGCGTGACATTCTTCGACCAGATACTTCACGGCCGGCATTCGTCCATACGGCACCGTGACCGCATCATTTCCGTGGTATCCGTCTCCCGCGGCAACAAGAAGAGGTGTGACACCTTCATTGGTTGCGATATTCGGATCCGCCCCCTGTGCCACCAGAAGCTTCATCGCATCGACATCACCCACCTGTGCGGCGCGCCAGAAAGGCGTCGCTCCCGCCGGTTCAACACCATCCAGTTCGAAGCCGTAGCCCGTATACCAGAGCTGAGCTGTCAGCCGCGCGTTCGGATCCGCGCCGCGTGCAAGCAGCGCCTTCATCAACTCGAGATATGCGACTTTCTCCTGTCGTGCATTCGGCTGAGGGTAGAACGACTTTGGCGCCCACTGGAGGTCGATGACTCGATACAAAGGTGTCCCCCCGGCAACAGTTGCAAGCTTCGGATTCGCTCCGCGCTCGAGAAGATACATTCCGAGATCAAAGTGGCCGTTAATGATTGCCATCATGAGTGGCGTGGTCTTATCCGCGCTCACTTGATTAATATCAACACCGGCATCAAGCAAAGTGCGCACTGTTTCGAAGTGCCCCTGGCGTGCCGCGTAAAGCAAAGCAGTCAAACCGCCCATGGGTTCCTGCGGCTCCGGCGGCTCGTCTTCGTTTGCTGATCGTTGCTGTTGGTTGGTGGCTGTTGCTTGCGCTGCCGGCGGCGGTGCGTTTCCTTCAGGTCCTGGGGCGGGCGCTGCGCCACGCTGTCCGCGAGCGCCGGTCTGTCCGGGTCCGTTTTGCGTTTGCGCACCCTGCCGTTGACCTGGGGCTCCGCCCCGCCGTGCGGGAGGCGTTCGGACCTTCGTCGCCAAATTGGGATCGGCACCGCGATCGATCAACAGTTTTACGGCATCTGAATGATTATTGGCAGCAGCGAACATCAACGGCGTCTGCCCGTACGTCGTTTCTTTGGCGTTTACATTCGCGTCATGATCTGCAAGCGATTTAATCGCATCGACATTGCCCGAGCTCGCTGCCATCATCACCGGCGTCACTCCGGTTAATGCAGGGGCGTTAGCATCCGCTCCCGACTTGAGCAGCATTTCGATCAGGCGCCCGTTTCCATTTTGAGCAGCTAACCACAACGGCGTGATTCCACCGAGCCGTGTTGTTGCGCGCGCGTTTGCGCCTGCGGACAAGAATAGCTGCGCCATTTCGGCATCGTCCTTCGACGCAGCCCAATGAAGCGCTGTCATTCCATCGCCCTGAGCGGCATTGACGTCCACGGCCTGTTTGAGAAGTGTACGCACCAACTCGCGATTACCTTGCATGGCTGCGTCCGCCACGCGACTATCCACCGCAGGAGCCGCAGCATAAATTAGAAGAGCCGACAGAACGACTGCCGCCAGCTTCATAGCGCGATTTCCCCCGTGCTGTCGCCAAAGCTCTCGAGGCCGTCCATGCCCAGTCGATGCAGGAGCGTGAGAAACACATTAGCCATCGGCGTACCATCCGGAGCCTTTATGTGGATATTGCCCTTGAACTGTCCGCCGCCGTGACCGGCCAGGAATAAGGGGCAACGCTTGTGGTTATGCACGTTCGGATTTCCCATCGGTGATCCATACATCACCACGGTGTTGTCCAGCAAACTGCCGTCAACGTCCGCTGTCTTCTTCAGCTTCTCCAGGAAGTAGGGAACCGTTCCGACGTGATACGTATTGATCTTAGAGAAGTCCGTTATCTTCGCTTCGTCCTCGCCATGGTGTGACGCAGTGTGAAATGCAGTCTTCACGCCGCTTTCCGGATATGTACGCCCCGTTGCATCGCGCGACATTTTGAATGAAGAGATCCGTGCGATGCCGGAAGAGAAGGCCAGCGCCTGAAGATCGAACATGATTTGAACGTGCTCTTCGAAAGAGTCGGGAATGCCGACCGGTGTTTTCGCAATCTGAGCCGGATCGTTCAGATTGTGCTCTTCGATTCGCTGAATGCGCCGTTCGACTTCTCGCACGTCTTCGAGGTATTGGTCCAAGCGACTGCGATCCGTCGGACCAAGATCGCGCTTCAGGCTCGCGACTTCACGTGTGATCCAATCGAGAATGCTGCGATCCGTTCGACGCCTCGCCGCACGTTCCGCAGAAGTTCCACCTCCTCCAAACAACTGGTCGAAGACGGCTCGCGGATCGCGGATCATTGGCAGCGGTTTCGTCGGAGATGCCCAACTGATCGGCCCCATGTACACGCAGGCATATCCATAGTGGCATCCGCCTGTGTCGTCGTTTTCAATCGCGAGTTGGATCGATGGAATCGGGGTGTCCTGGCCGAACTTTTCCGCGTAGAACTGGTCGATCGAGATTCCGGAATAGATGTCGGAACCGACGGTCTGCTTCGGTTTTGATTGCGTCAGGTACACTGCCGACGAACGATTGTGATCGCCGCCGACTTCATTGTCAGAGAACGCTTCTGCCATGCGGCAGTCCGTATTGCTGACGATGGTAAGGTATTCGCGATAGGGCTCCAGTGGTTTCATGCTGGTCGGAGATAGGTCGAAATCCCGTCCTGCCGCTACCGGTGACCACATGTTTTTCTCGGCACCAAATTTCGTAGCACCCGCCGAACCGTGAACCATCTCGAGACACGCCAGACGGATTTTCTTTTTTCCTGCTTCTGTCTTCGCCGTTTGCGACATCGCAGGCAACATCGATTCGAGCATCGGCAATGCCAGCGCCACACCCGTGCCCTGAAGAAATGTACGGCGTGAGAGATGTTTTCTCGTAATAAACATTTAGGCCGACTCCGTGCATTAATGAAAAAACACGGAGACACAAAGACACAGAGGCACAAAGAAAGCGCGCATCAAATCATTTTTATTGCGCGCTTTCTTTGTGCCTCTGTGTCTTTGTGTCTCTGTGTTTTTTTTCATCTTCATTTCTGAACAACGTTTACTTCAGCTCGACTCATCTCGAATGGAGCACTCTTGATAATTCCGAGAATGAGCGATGAAGCACGATTATTATTACGCGCGGCCTCCCGAGTGATCGCGCGGACAGCCGGCATATCTGAGTACTGGAGCCTCCGACCTAACGAGTACGTGAGGAGGTTTTCGGTGAAATTGCGAATGAAAGCTTCAGGATACTTCAAGATAGTTTTGCGAAGATCCGCGGGACCATTTGCCGGCGTACCGTCGAAAAGAACTGTCGATGGATCGATTAGAACTCCGGAATCCCGGATACGCCACGTGCCGGTCGGATCAAAATTCTCCAACGACAAGCCTATCGGGTCGATCATGCGGTGACAGGAATTACACGCGGGGTTCGAGCGATGAGCTTCCATCCGCTCGCGTACCGTCAGTACATGTCCGTCTTTAACAGGTTTCGTGGCTTCCAGGCCGGGCACGTTCGGAGGAGGAGGCGGCGGCGGTGTTCCGAGCAGCACTTCCATCACCCATTTGCCGCGAAGCACAGGAGAGGTGCGGTCCGCCTGCGACGTCAAGGTGAGGATGCTTCCTTGTCCGAGCAATCCTCGGCGGTAATCGTCGGTCAGTTCAACTCGCCGGAACCGATTGCCGAGTATGCCGGGAATCTTGTAGTGAAGCGCGAGACGCTCATTGACGAACGTATAGTTGGCCGTCAAGAGCTCGAGTACGTTTCGATCTTCGCGCACAACGCTGTCGAACAACAATTCCGTCTCGCGCCGCATCGCGTCGGCAAGCGTGTGATCGAAGTTCGGATAAAGCAAAGCGTCCGGCACCATATTCTTCAATTCGGCCAGACGCAGCCATTGAGCGGCGAATCTCGTTGCCAGCGATTCCGACCGAGGATCGGCGAGCATCCGTCGTGTTTGCTTTTCGAGCTCGATGGGATTGTGAAGCTTTCCGGACGCTGCAGAGTTGATCAGTTCGTCGTCGGGAGCAGTGCTCCACAGAAAGTACGACATTCGGGAGGCCAGCTCGAGATCATTAATCCGATACGTCTGCCCGGCCGCGATGTTGACCGGCCGCTGCTCCAGACGGAATACGAATTTGGGGCTTGCAAGGATCGCCTGCAAAGCGGTACGAATGCCGGATTCAAAATCGGCATTCTTACGTGCGGTCTCGTAGAAACCGAGTA
>DATFXZ010000639.1:0-5493 GCA_035315305.1 Terriglobia bacterium
GTCGACAAGGCTCTGCGAAGGTAGTCGAAGTTAATGTCGCAGCCGAAGCAAGTCAGACCTTCATCCCGGAGAGCGCTGCTGTAGGCCCCAAAACCGCAACCTAGATCGAGAACCGTCGGGCCGGTATGCTTGCGAGCAAAGCGGAGGAAGGCCCGGTAGGCCTGTCCCGGAACGGCCGGAATACCGGGTTGATAGAAGTCATCTCGCGAGCCAATCATCGGTCTTTCGTCTCGGTTTGGTATTATCAACGCCCTGATGGGCATTCGACATCGTTTTCTGCTTGCCGCCTCATTCTTGTATCTCGTGGTGGCGAACCTGATCTGGATTGCGCGCGATGACCGGCCGCCGTATTGGGACATGGCCGACAAGCAAATCGGAGCTCTCAGGATCTACGATGCCGTTGCAAATTCCGGGATTCGGGCTATCGCGGTCATTCCCTTTCTCACGGGCCCGTACCCACCCCTGTATCACTCCGTAATCGCTGCTTCTTACGCGCTCTTCGGCAAAACGCTTGATGCCGCCCAATGGGCCAACCTGCCCGCAATCGCGCTACTGCTCTTGGCGACGTACGCCATAGGGCGCACAGTGCTCAAACCGTTCGCCGCCGCGACAGGCGCAGTAATCGTGAATTTTTGTCCCCTGTTGCTGTGGCTATCGCGTGAAACAATGATCGATTACTGGCTCACCAGTATGGTTGCTCTGTCGATTTGGGCGCTCATCCGCACGAACGAATTCTCGGATCGGAAACGCGCAGTTATCTTCGGCATCATTTGCGGCCTGGGCATGCTCACGAAATGGACATTTGCGTTTTTTGTGATACTCCCGGCATTGTGGTTCGCCAGAAAAAATGTGAAGAATGCTGCGATTGCTGCGTCAATTGCCGCGGTACTTGCGGCCTATTGGTATGCGTTCGCAGGGGGGGCGCTGCTGACGCTGTTATCTATTAACGCCGCCCAATCCGTCAGCGAAGGTGACCCGAGCCGTTTTGGTTCTGGATCAATCGTGTTTTACATCAGAGCGCTTGAAGGTTCTCAACTCTTTCTTCCGCTCTTCATTGCCCTGCTTGCCGGATTAATCCTTCTGTTATTCAACTTCAATCGGGAATGGATACCAATTCTGCTGTGGATTGCCGGAGGCTGGCTGGGTTTGCTGCTATTTCAGAACAAGGATCCGCGCTATACAACACCTCTGCTGCCGGCCATTGCGCTGATCACAGCGCAAGTTTTCCAAAAAAAAGAATTTCTCGTCGCTCTGCTGGTGCCGTTGCTGCTGGTTCAGCACTATCTCGTTTCGTTCGGTATTCCCCAGTTACCATCCGCAATAGTTCTTGCAAAGGGAGGAGAGGGAGCCATTGCCTATGACTGGAACATTTATACTCAGCGCTATTTTGGATGGGGTCCTCCGGCCCGAGAAGATTGGAAGATCGAACACGTCCTGAAGACGGTAACATCCGCGCAAGGTCGATCTATTCGTCTCGGAATGGTACCCGATATTCCAAGATTCGATACGTTCGCATTCGAGTTCTACATCACACTGAAGAAACTTCCGGTAAGCGTAAATCGATTAGGCGTGTTCGATGAGCAGGCAATTCGGAACAACGATTACATTCTAATTTCAGAAAAACATGAAGGCTTCGAACCGGGCTCATCCTTCACATCCGATCTCAGACACATCAATGAATACGTCAGTCATCGGTCGGGCGAATTCCGAATAGTGGAATCGTTCTCGCTTCCCAATGGCGATGTCATTCACTTGTACAAGGTCGGAACGGCATAAAGATTTCCCCGGACGGCAGAATTGAATATAAGCTCCAAGCAGGCAACGGCATGGTTGCCGTGGACACGTCCGCTGATGGTGTGGAGGAATTTCCAGATTGTCCGGAAACAGTTCGCGACTGAATAGGCAGAACGAACTCATCCGCTCGCTGCGCAAACAACTAGAAGCGAAGGAACGCGAACTCGCCGACCTGAAATGGTTATTCGAACAGTTTTTGCAGTCGCCCTCGTGGCGTTTTACCCGTCCAATCCGATGGCTGGCCAAGAAATTTCGGCTGATTCGCTACCGGATTCTGCGTCACGGCCTGCCTGCAGAGGACGGACCAGTGCGGCCGGAAGCTGACAGAGTGTCCATAGAAAAAGAATCGGAGGCGGAGGTTCAAAGCCCATTCGAACTCAAACGGTTGTTCACAGACCTATATCGCGTCCAGCTTCAAAGTTTCTTAACTTCGAACGCGATCCTGGACTTGCCTCAAGCCGACAATCCGGAAGTCTCCGTCCTCCTTGTTCTTTTTAATCGAGCGGAACTGACGTTCGCATGCTTACGCGCGCTCGCTGAGAACCATTCGGAACGGATGGAAATCATCATCGTCGACAACAATTCGCGAGACGAAACAACCTTGCTGCTGGATCGATTGCGTGGCGTGAACATTATTCGGAACGCCGAAAACCGCCATTGGCTTCTCGCGGTAAATCAGGCCGCAAAGGAAGCTCGGGGCGAGTACGTTCTTCTGCTGAATAACGACGCGCAGGTTCTGCCTGGAACACTACATTGCGCCCTGAAAACGATACGCAGCGCGCCGGACATCGGCGCCGTGGGTGCTCGTTTGATTTTGCTGGATGGCACGTTGCAGGAAGCAGGAAGCATCATCTGGCGAGACGGCTCCTGTCTCGGTTATGGGCGAGGCGACAATCCCTTTGCGCCGATGTACATGTTCCGTCGAGATGTGGATTACTGCTCAGGCGCATTTCTGTTAACCCCGCGCCGAATTTGGGAAGAGCTTGGCGGCTTCGATGAACGTTTCAAACCGGCGTACTACGACGAGACTGATTACTGTACTCGCCTGTGGGAGCGACAGCTGCGAGTCGTCTATGAGCCCAATGCAGTGCTCCTGCACTATGAATTCGCCAGCTCCGGGTCGGTAAGTGATGCTAAGGACTTGCACCGTGAACACCAGCGCGTCTTTGCCGCCCGTCATCAGGACCTCCTCTCGACCCATCTCGATTCGGATGTAAATTCGATTCTGCCTGCGCGAATGAACGATGGCGGCAAAACGCGAGTTTTGCTCATCGATGACCGCGTTCCTCACACGTGGTGGGGTTCCGGCTTTCCTAGAGCACGTACCATTCTGTTCACACTTCTCAAGCACGATTGCTTCGTTACGTTCTATCCGTTATCTGAATTCAATGAAGACTGGTCCTCCGTTTATGTGGATATGCCCGCGGAAATCGAATTCATGATCGGATATGGTCCAACGCTTTTGGAGCCCTTCTTGCGAAATCGGCAGTGCTACTACGACACAATCGTCGTCAGCCGGCCGCACAACATGAAAATTCTGAAGCCCATCGTAGAAGCGCATCCAGATTGGTTCGAAGAAGTGAACATCATTTATGACGCCGAGGCGATCTTCGCGACGCGTGACGTAACATTTGCCCAAATGAACGGAACTCCCCTGACGGCAGAACAGGCAAATAGGTTTGTTCAAGCGGAAATCGAACTTGCATCCGCCGCAGACTGTGTCCTTGCAGTTTCAGAACCGGATAGTGAAACATTCCGGAAACATGGCATCGAAACCGTACGAACTGTTGGCCATGCGATCGCGGCCGCGCCGACGCCGCGGAGTTTCTCTGGAAGAAACGGTTTCCTCTTTGTAGGCGCGATTCATGAAGAAGTCAGTCCAAACGGTGATTCGGTGATCTGGTTTCTGCAAGAGATCCTGCCGAAAATTCAAGCCGAGCTTGGCAGCGATATTCCATTCACCATTGCCGGCGTCAATAAGTCGGAGCGCGTGAAACAGCTCGCAACTTCATCTGTAAAATTCGTCGGACAGGTTCGCGATCTTACTGAGATGTATGATGCAGCCCGTGTTTTCGTCGCGCCAACAAGATATGCGGCCGGCATTCCTCACAAAGTCCATGAAGCTGCCGCCCGAGGTGTACCGATTGTCGCAACGGCAATGCTCGCGTCACAGCTCGGCTGGCAGGACGGCAACCCATTTCTGGTGGCCAACGATTCAGACGCATTTGCTCGGAAGTGCATCGAGCTGCACAGAAATAGCGCCCTTTGGGAAAGGCTGCGCGATGCGGGCATCGGGCGCATCAGAACAGAATGCTCGATTAAAATTTTCGAAGCAAATCTCAAGGATTGTTTAACGCAGGCTGGAACCGACAAGCACAGACGTGTTTTGGGAGTTTGATTGTGCTGGATTGGACCGGCGAACGCTTCCTCCCCTGGATCAAGGAGTACGCGGTTGCATACGAACACCTCCATAGGTACGCGTACGCTAAAACGTTGGTAAAGAATAAACGAGTCCTCGATCTTGCCTGCGGCGAAGGCTACGGCTCGAAGCTACTCGCGTCAGATGCAGCTTCCGTAGTAGGAATCGACATTGACGCGAATGTCATTAGCCATGCTTCTGCGAAATACGCTCGGGAGAATCTACGGTTTCTCACCGGCCCTATTACGGCAGTTCCCATCCAGGAGAATCATTGTTTCGATGTCATCGTTTGTTTTGAGGCGATTGAACACATCGAAAATCAGGACGAACTGTTAGCGGAAACCAAACGGCTACTCGACCCCGAGGGCCTATTGATTGTTTCTACGCCGAACAAGCCGATATATGGCGAAGAATCTCCGGAAAAGAATCCCTTCCATGTAAGAGAACTTCACTTTACAGAATTTGAGGAACTTCTCGGTCGCTATTTCCGCAATTTCAAATTTCTGGGCCAACGTATACATCCGAGTTCGAGTATGTGGCCTATCGGTGAGCCGGGCGATAACCGCTTTCACGAATTCGTTATGGAGCGCGGCAACACTGAATTCAACTTCATTTCTGCGGAAAAACGCGTAGCGTTGTATTTCATCGCGATCGCATCGGATGCCGCAATTGCGCCTCCAGTCGGAAGCGTGTTGCTGGACGATTCCGACAGTTTGCTCGAGGAGAAAGATCGAGAGCGCGAACGCCACGTTCGTGAACGCGAGGAAACAATCGGCTCGCTCGAGGAAGCACTCAAGTGGCGTGAAGGCCAACTGAGCGAATTACAAACTGTGAACGCATCGCTGACGGATCAATTCCAGAAGACACAAAGTCAATTAACGCAGGCAACAGACGCTCTGGCGCTGATATACGCCAGCCGTGCCTGGAAATTCATCATGAGGCTTCGCGGCATTCGTGATCGTTTGAAGGGATTCGGCAAGTCACGAGAACCCAAGAGAGAGTGAAGACATATAATCCCCTCCTCGTGAGGAGGGGTGGTTGCGGCATCAAAATTTCGGCGAAGCCCACCTTAGCGCCGCAGCCGGGGTGGTCGCTCTCACCGCAATATGACTTGTGAGCGACCACCCCGGCCGCTGTCGCGGCCACCCCTCCTCACGAGGAGGGGATTGCCACGTTCACTAGGCGCTATTTCTTAACCAGTTCCATGCCCTTGCCCTTGTAAACAGCTGCTACCGACGGACTGCTTAAGAACTTGATCAGCGCCGTACTCGAGTCCACAT
>DATFXZ010000640.1:0-8885 GCA_035315305.1 Terriglobia bacterium
AGTTCGGATCCAATTGCGATGATTTCCGCCGAGAGCATGATTAGGGCAACGGCTTTCCCATGATGCCGAGGCGGACACGATATAACGAGCTGGAATCCACCACCATCAGATTTTCTTGTAAATTGAACGCAAGACCGACCAAGCTGAGACCCGCCACTACAAGCTCCGGTTTTTTCGGATCCCGGAAACGAAAAATTCCACGCCGCCCACGATAAGAAGCGACGACATGGAGGTGCCCTTCAATATCGAATGCAATTCCTTGGGGACGGCCGAGACCCGTGAAAAACCGCTCCACTGCGCCGCTCGGCGAGATCCGATAGATCGAATCAAAGCTTGATGTTGTCGGTCCGGTCACGTAGAGGTAATCGTCGAAGCCGAATGCGAGATGGTACGCCGCGATGCTGGGCTCGAGGGTCGCGAAAACAAAAATCTCTTTGCTGGAACTGATCTTGAAAATACTTCCCGTCCGATCGCCGACGTATAGATTTCCATCATGATCGAACGCAATGCCGGTCGCGATGCCCATGCCTTCCGTAAACAACTCTGAACGCCCGGCACGATCCACTCGGTATACATTGCCTTCATACCGGCTCGAGACAAACAATTCGCCGGTCAAGCTGAACGCAAGACCGGTCGCATTGACGATATCGGTAACGAACGGCGTTACTGCGCCCTTTGGCGTGACTTTGTAGATCGAGACGGGAGTCTTCTGGCCACGGCGTCCACTGTACGTGGCATAGACGTTGCCGTCCGCATCGATTGCAGGATTCGCGACAGGGTGCAAATTCGACGCGAGCTTCTTCCCGATTTCGTATGGAAACGGCCTGCTCGTATCACCGTTCGTGGCAACGACCAATTCCGAAGTCCCCAACTCGGCAGATGACTCCGGAACCTTAGCGATGATGTAATCGCTCGAGGCGAGCGTCACTTGAGCGCTGAAATCGCCGAAACGTACTTCGGGGCGAGAAGTCCCCTCGAGGGAGTGGCCCGAGTACTCAATAACGACTTCGCCGCCTGGTAGAGCAGCTTTCGGTATGACGCTTTTGATCGTGATATCAGCCATGTACGTATCGAAAAACCAACGTTAACACTACAAGCGCGTATAAACCCGCGCCGACATCGTCGGCAACGACGCCGAATCCGCCCTTGAACCGTTCGAGACGCCGAATTGGAAAGGGTTTCACGATATCGAACAACCGAAACAGTCCGAATCCCAGAAAAATGTAGAATGCCGGAAGTCGATATCTGCCTGCGGCCATACCGAACGTGATCATCTGTCCGACAACTTCATCGATCACGATCCGCTGGGAATCATGACCCCACAGATGTTCCACTCGTGAGGAAGCCCAGATGCCGACGACGAAGAAAAAAATTATAGCATGTGGGTAATACGCTCCGAGGCTAAGCCCTTCGAATAACAGATAGATCAAAACGCCGACGATCGATCCTGCAGTTCCTGGCGCTGCCGGCGCAAACCCTGCGCCACCGGCTGTAGCCACAGCAACGGCTGCCCAATCACTCCTCGTCTTCACGATTGCCGTTCGATCGGTGGACTTCCTCGGTGGGCCGTTCCTTGGTAGGTATCCGATACTCTCCACCGGCCCATTTGCCTAAGTCGATCAGCTTGCACCGTTCACTGCAAAACGGACGATAGGGATTGCCGGCGTATTCAGTTTCTTTTGTGCATGTGGGACACTTCATGGAAATCCGTGGCATCCGCGGCTAAAGGATTCTACCCACTAGGTCATAATCCAGACTCTCGGTAATCTCTACCGTGTAGAACTCTCCCGGCGTGACCTCTTTATCGCCCGCATCGTTGATCAATACGTGTCCATCAATGTCGGGCGCCTGAGTTTCCATGCGGCCCTGCAACAGAAGATCCGATTCCTCCGACCGCCCTTCGAGCAGAATTTCTACTTTTCGGCCGACCATATTCTGCAAGCGTTCGGCCGAGATCCTGGCCTGCTCTTTCATGATCCTGTTGCGACGCCGGGTGGCAGTTAATCGCGCGACCTTGCCGTCCAGATCGAACGCGGGTGTTCCCTCCTCATCGGAGTAAAGAAAAACTCCGACGTTATCGAACTGGACGTTCTTCACAAACGAGAGAAGATCGGTGAAGTCTTCTTCGCTTTCACCTGGAAAGCCAACGATGAACGACGTACGCAGGCCAACATCCGGCATCAGGTTCCGAATGCTTTCGATCTGCCGCTCGTAGATGCCACGATGTCCGCCGCGCTTCATGCGTTCCAAAACCGAACGGCTTGCGTGCTGATACGGAATATCGAAGTATTTGCAAAGACGCTCTTCGCCGGCAACCAGCCGCACGAGGTCGTCAGATACCATATTCGGATAGCAGTAAAGGAACCGCACCCATTTCAACCCATCAATCTTTACCAACTCGCGCAACAGAGTTGTGATGCCTTGGGGGACCCCGAGATCTTTTCCATACGCCATTGTGTCCTGCGAGACGATCACCAGCTCACGCACTCCCTGCTCTGCAAGGCGACGCGATTCCGCCACAAGGTCCGCTACACTGCGGCTCCGGAAGCGGCCGCGAAAACTCGGAATCGCGCAAAACGTGCACACGTGGTCGCAGCCTTCGGAGATTTTCAAATACGCCCTATACGCGGGTGTCGTGAGGATACGCGGGATCGTTGGGACTTCCTTGGATGAATACAGCGCATCAATGGAGACGTCCGGCACAGCCGCTGCAGAATCCAGTTGGACAGCTTCGAGAATCCGTCCAAGCTCGTCCGGACCAAAGACGAAGTCGATCTCGGGAATCTCCTTCTGAATCTCTCTGCGATACCGCTCGGCAAGACATCCGGCGACGACGAGTTTCTTGCAGTTGCCCTGGGTCTTCAGTTCTGCCATTTCCAGAATGGCGTCGATCGATTCCTTTTTGGCGGTATCGATGAATCCGCATGTATTCACGACGATGACGTCGGCGTCTTCTTTTTGAGCGGTGATGGAGTAGCCTTGGCGGGTGAGGGTCCCAAGCATGACTTCGCTGTCTACCAGGTTCTTGGGACAGCCGAGACTAACGAACCCGACCTTCGGCGGTTTTTGTTCAGGCATTTGTTAAGTGGACTGGCTAATGGCGCGGCGGCCGATCGTTGACGCGCTTGAGATCGCCGTCAAGGATCTCGATGCCTCGATCGAGCAGCGAGCGTACCGCCAGGAGCCCTTCTTTCTGAGCGTTCACAAGGTGTTCGGCCGTCCGGCGCGGGAAAAGTCCGAGGAACTTATCGGTGGCCGTATTCCGCCAATCGCGTATTTGATCGCTGAATTTGGTTTCCCGTTCTCTTGCTTCTTCGACCATACTGCACTCCTTACTCGATCATTCTAGCAAGAAAGACCCCTGTAGCGGCGCTCTGTGAGCGCTGCTCGCGTCCCATTTACAACATTCTGCCGGCTTTTCGGGCCCGACGGACGCGGAACGGATACCGCTGGGGATTCGGTAATAAGAACACGAGGGCGACCAGCCAAAAGCTGATCGTGAGGCCCAGTAGGAGCAACAGGATGCTGTTGACCCGCAGGTAAATGATGCTGGCCACAATCGCCAGCCCGACTCCGGAAATCGTCATCACCACCCGCCTGAAAAGATGGGACAAGAACTTTTCCAAGCCGTCTACGTCGGCCGGATGAATCCGTATCCGTACCTGATCGCGCCCGGCGCGCGCGAACACGCTCTGCATGTCCTTCAACATCGTGTACAGCGCGGTACCTTCCTTGATGACGCGATCTTTCACCGTGGGCCAACCCTTTGCGCCGAGGGCCCGATCCACAATGCTTTTGTAGATTGGAATGGCTGTGGTGAGACTGTTGAAGTTCTGATCGTATGCGATTCCGATCCCTTCAATCAGCACGCCTGCGCGCAAGATATAAACAAAGCTCGAGGGCAAGCGCAGAGGAAACCGATAAAAGGTTCCGAGGATTTGATACGTGATTTCCTGGATCTGCCGCTGGGTCAGACTACGGTCGAAGTGAATCGATATGATCGCCTGCGCAGCCTCTCGCACCACTGATGGACTGACGTCGTACTCGAGCATATCCAGCTTGTACGCCAGATTGATCAACTCATCGACGTCCCCGCGCACTGCCGCAACGACGATGCGTACGAGGTCCTGCTGGAGTTCCGGTGTGATCTCCAGCACCATGCCGTAGTCGAGCAAGACGATTCTCGAATCCGGCCGGATCAAAATATTTCCGGGATGCGGATCGGCATGAAAAAAACCGTAGATCAGCAGCTGATCGCCGTAGAACTCGATGAGATTCTCGATCATTTTCTTCGTGTCGACATTGTGGCGCAGGATCTCGTCGACCTCTGTCACGCGGAATCCCTCGAAGAATTGCATGACCAGAACGCGAGTTGTCGTGACGTCGCGGTACACGCGTGGAATGATGACAAAGTCGCTGTCACGGAATAACTCTCCGAACCGTTCGACATTGTCCGCCTCATGATGAAAATCCATTTCTTCGGCAATTACGCGCGAGAATTCGTCAATGATCGTTCTGGTCGAATAGATAATGTGGTGGTCGATGAATTGCTCCAGGACGAACACGAGGTTCTGAACGACCCGTATATCTGTCGCCACAAGTTCTTCTACGCCCGGCCGAAGAACCTTGATGATCACGTCCTGGCCGCGATATCGAGCTCGGTGAACCTGTCCTAACGATGCTGCAGCGAGCGGTTCCGGTTCAAAACTCTCGAAGATCGCCTCGAGCGGCTGTTTCAGCTCTTCTTGAATTCGCTTTCGAACTTCACTCGTAGGGAACGGCGGGACGCGGTCGTGCAAGTTTCGAAGTTCTTCAATGTACTGCGGTGGAATAATGTCGGCTCGAATTCCGAAGACTTGCGCGAGCTTGATAAAGCTTGGGCCAAGCGCCGCGATGGTCTCGGTAAGCTTTCGCGCCCGCTCGCGATGCGTGTCTTCGGACACGAATCGCGGCGGTCCCGCAAGTATCCACCGGCGCCTGTCTCGCAGGAACGCGACCAGGAATGGCGCAAGCCGGTACCAGACAACAAAGATCCTGAAAATCATGAGTATGTGTTACTGAATCGAACGAGGGTGGGAGTAAGGCAAGAGGGGAATTTGAAATTGGACGAATCCTGCATCTCAAATCCGAAATCCGAAATAGCAAATTGTACGCGCCGGTTTCTAGGACTATCGTCAGTCCTATTTTGGATTTCGGATTTCGGATTTGAGATGCAGGATTCGTCCAATTTCAAATTCCCCTCTCCAGGAGAGCGTAATGCTCAAGTATATTGCTGCCGTCACGAAGAGGGGAATACGCCTGAACGTACCTTGAGATTACGAACTGCTTCTTCGAGCAATGCAAAATCCGAAGCCGAGACCGGCAGCCTGCCGTACTTTGATTTCTCGAATACGACCAGGGCTCTTGCGAGAATAGACCTACGCTGCGGATCGGGCAATCCGAATATCCACTCACGCCAGGTTTGAGCGTTCTGGCGTTTGGGCGCCGTACGTTCAGCGATACGCGCAGCTCGATAGAATAAGTGCTCGACCGCATCCTCGGTCGCATTGCAGCGCCCGCGTCGAATGCGCCAGATCTGCAATTGAGTCGAGAGCCTGCGGCGATATTTATATGAAGCGCCGCCAATGAGGGCGGCGATCACGATGATCCAGAATACGACGGTACCCAGGACGTCCGGTATCGCATCAGACAGTCGGTCAGACAAACGTTGAGCGCGGGGTATCCACTCATCTGCTACTTCTCGAAATCCTAGCTGCAGG
Organism: Terriglobia bacterium; assembly: GCA_035315305.1. Taxonomy (GTDB): domain Bacteria; phylum Acidobacteriota; class Terriglobia; order 20CM-2-55-15; family 20CM-2-55-15; genus 20CM-2-55-15. The sequence goes on from DATFXZ010000640.1 coordinate 5,760, forward strand.
GATTGAACGCGATCTTGCGCGCTGCGGAACAGTTGTCGTTGGGCCCCGGAGTCATAGACGATGACGTATGAATTCCAAAACACCTCCATCGCATCGACATAGTTCCAGATCTGCCCCACAAGGCCAGGGTCGCGACGGTTCGGATCCGGAGGCGTAGGATCGAACTCGATCCAGCCGCGGCCCGGAACGTAGACTTCAACCCAACTGTGGGCGCTAGATTGACGAATGACGTAATCACTCGCGACGGGATTGTATTCGTCCATCAAGAACCCATTGACGAGCCGCGTCGGAATCCCAACGGCGCGCAGCAGGATCGCCATGGACGAAGCGAAATACTCGCAGTGTCCGCTTTTCGCATCAAAAAGGAAGGTGCTTAACGGCTGCCGTCCCGGCGCCCATGTGAGGTTCAGCGTGTACTTGTAATTCCGCTTGAGGTATCCCTCGACTAACGACGCTCTTTCGAACGTCGTCTTTCCTTTGTTCGTGATCTCCGTGGCTAGCTGCGCAATACGGGGATCCATATCCCCCGGCAACTGAAGATAGCGAGACTTGATGCCGTCTGGAAATGGATCTTCCGTTGACGATTCCGCGAAGATGCGGCGATCGGGAATTTCAGAGAGGACCTGATACTGAATCCGTTGTGCCGGCGGGAAGCGGAGATAGATGGAGTCCTCATTGTCGTACTCGACATCGTTAATGCGTCCGGATAATGCGCGCACCTGATGAGGACCGAATAGAGCGTTTGTTGCCAAAGGCTCGAGCAGGACTTCGTATCGAGCTGCATTGGCGGCCTGCACAACCGGCTGAATCGAGTATTCGCCATCGTGGGGTCGCCGTAACGGAACACGCTTCCGGTTGGTCCTCAACCAACTGCGTCCGTCGAAATGATTGAGCGCTATGCCACGCCATTTGAGAGCAGCGAACGGAGGGCCACTGATTTGACGAACATGCATAACGACCGCGGTGCTGAGTTTTACCTGTCCGATTTCGCCCAGCTCCACACTGTCACCGAATCCCGATACGAGCAGCGACTGCGCAGCTGCTTGCGTAAAGTAGCCGGTGCCTACTCGCGGAATCATCAAGAACAGAACAATGCCGGTGAAGATAATCCACAGAGTCGCCCAAAGGCTCATCCCGCTCAGAGGCATCACAACCTGCTGTGCTTGAGCTCTGTTCTTGCGTTCGGACCGGTACATGTCGAAGCTCATCAGGGTTGCCACGAGTGCGACGACGAAAAAAAACAACGTTGCAACGAACGTCATATCGATCGTCAACGATGAGGCAGCGAGAATTTGTAAGAACGAGAGAACGATCAGGTAGAAATAATCCTTGTCTGTTTTCTCCTGAAACAGCTTTACCAATTGCAGGAATAACACAAGATGGATAGACGCAAAGATGAACGAGCCCGAAACCATCCACGTGTCGAGGAGGAAGAAAAAGATATATCCAAACGAAAGAAGTAACGCACCGCCGGCCGAGAGCGGCGCAGGCAGGTCTTGTATGGTCATGTAACAGCTCACGGCAACAGCTATGATGAAGACGACGATTGCGGCAGGATCAAGGCGACCCGTGAGAGCCAGCGCAAAAAAAGCGCTGACGACCAATGCATGGCAAGAGATTTGAAAGTATCGCTGCATGCTACCCGTTACGTTCTCAATGACAACATGACGGCCTCTTCATCGACACGAGGCAATTCTGCGGCAATGGACATTTCGACTAGCGCCAGATATTCCAAGGTCGATTCGATGGTGCTGCCGTGCCACTCGTCACTCATGAAGGTTACTTCGAGGCCGTTGGTCGTCAGATGAAATGCGAGCGATGCGGCTAACGAAACAAGCTGGTCGAAGGCATCGGCGTCGTGCGCACGGCCGAATCGATCAAATGCAAGAGTGATCGTCCGCGCTTCTTCCGCGGCATACTCGCGCGTCTTCAGTATCGAAGTCTTCGCGGACGCTTTCCAGTGCACGTGGCGCGCGCTATCGGATGGGACGTAGTCTCGAATCATGTAGAGATCGTGACCCAAGCCCCGCTCAAATCGCTCGTTTGATCCTTGAAGGTCCATACCTGCGATGTCCATCTCTTCTTGTGGAACGATTTCCGGATAACAAATGCATTCATCTTCGACCGGATAATTCCGATTTTTCAGGAAGAAGCCGAATGGATATCGGGAAGAGGCTTTCACTTGATGGAGCCTGAAGCGTCCTCGCTTGGGCAGCATCGCGTGTTCCGTCTGTGAAACGTCTTCTAACCCGCGAATCATCGGAACATAGAAGCTGGAGAATCGAAACGGACTGTCCCTTGGCGGTTCGAACGAAATCGCGAACGTCGGAAATACTGTCTTTTCGTTCCGGACCTGAACCGTGATCGGAAAAGGTTCGCCCGCGTAACAGCGACTTGGAATCCGGATAGCCGTCCTGAGGGATCTGAAATTCAGGGCCGATAAGAAGCCGGACAGGATCAGAACCGCCAGCAAAGCCGAGAGGATGATGTACAGGAGGTTGTTCGCGGTATTGATCGCAGCGAACACAACGATGGCCACTGCGCCAAAGTAAATCCATCCTTCACGAGTGATGTGATAGTGCGACAGGAACGGAAGCCAATGCCAATCCACATGCGATGCCAGACGCGGCACAAATTTGATGGCGACTGCTATTGCAATCATGAGCGCAGCGACAGCGGAAACGCCCGCGCTCCATGCGTTGCCGTTGCGAGCAGCATTGGACGAGTAAAGCGCCGCCATCATCGCGATTGCGAGCAGGCCGATCGACGCCATGAAGTGTTTCCACATATCCTTAGCGGCTGTGCCCGTTAATCACGCAGGGATTGGAATTTGGGAGACGATTTCGGACAGAACGGTCTTAGGGTCGATTCCCGCGTGCGCGCGGCTACGTGAGCGGCCCATCACCAGACGATGTTCGAATACAGAATGGACAAGCTTTTTTACATCGTCGGGAATGACGAAGCCGCGGCCCTCGATCATCGCGAGCGCCTGGGTTGCGCGGAACAACGCGGCCGTGCCTCGAGGACTGATGCCGAGCTCGATTTCCGGATGTTCGCGCGTGCGATTCACGATCTGAATCATGTAATCGAGGATCGCCTCGTCGATGTGAATTTTGCGGTTCTCGG
>DATFXZ010000641.1:0-3291 GCA_035315305.1 Terriglobia bacterium
CTACCTGGCGCTGCACGGCGTAGGGTTCCAGCCCGACGTGTCGGCTTGTTTGCGAAAATGTGTGCTTCGAATGAAGCTTCGCGTCAGGTATTGCGGATCTTCAACGATACTCTTCACGACGAGCCACTGATCACCGTTGGGTTCTTTAACGACGTCGAAGTATTCGGTCATCGATGCATTTGCGCTGTACGGCACTCCATTCTTCTGGAAATATCCGGGACGCATGCGCGTCGTAGCAACTTTCAGTGAACCACCGGGGCCGCGGCCGGCGGACGGTTCCCATCGCGCCACAGAAAAGCCTTGCCAGTCTGGCGGTCCGGTAGGCGGCTTGGGATTTCCAAAATGCACCAGCCGGGTCTGCTTGCCGGCATCTGTTTCGATCTTGAGTGTCGTGTCGTCGGCCCAGCTAATGTGGAGGCGAGTCGGTATCCGCATGATGTTGACGGCGCCGTAAGCTTTGCATTGCTCGCCGGCCGCTTCGTCTTTTGCGGGATCCCATGCGTCGGCAATTTTCTTAGCTGCATCGTTGAGCGGAAAGTTCGGATAGTCGCCCTTAGGGGGAGTGACCATTCGAAATCGCCAGTCTTCCGTGACAATCGCGACCCAGTACCCGGTCAGGTCGATGAGCGCACCGTCCTTGGGATTGCGAGGCCCTGGACCCCGGCCTTGTGCGTGGAGGATGATCGGCATCAACATAAGGCATAGCAATAAGAGGCAAAGAGGAAATCTGAAATTGGACGAATCCTGCATCTCAGAGATGCAGGATTCGTCCAATTTCAAAATTCCTCCTCCTTGGCTCAACATCCGCGTATCGCTCTTCATTTCTTCAGACTCTTGTACACCGCCTCAACAAACATCTCCGACGTCCAACCCGGCACCGATCCATACAACGGGTCATAGTCACGGGTGGGCCGGGCTGCTTTAACCTGCTCGAGCGTCATGCCCTTCTTGATCATGTCTTGCACACGATCGCGAATGATGATGGTCATTTCCCGGCAGTTGATCACGTCACCAAAATCCGAGAGCCTGCCGTGGCCCGGAATGACAAGCGTTCCACCCTCCTGACCATAAACGGGGATGATCATGTCGACTAAGCGATTCAATCCGTCGATCACACCCTGAATGCTCCCGCCCGCTGCGAGATCGATCATGGGATAGCTGTTGGTCGTAAAGATGTCGCCCGTGCTGATGACGTCCGAGCGCCGAAAAAAGACAATGCTGTCACCGTCCGTGTGCGCTGCGGGTTGGTGATTAATCTCGATACCTTCGCCATTGAAGAATAGTTTTTTTGAATCACCTAAGAATGTACTCGTCGGCAAGGATCCCGATGGCCTGTTCGCCATCCGCATCAGCACGTTATCGTGCGCAATGATCTGTGCGCCCTCTGCGGCATCCTGAATATCGCCGGCCACGTTGCCGCCTGCGATCGTGCTGCCCGCTTTCCGGATTGGCTCATTGCCGCCGGTGTGGTCCGCATCATACGTTGTATTAATGACGTACCGGATCGGGCCCTTCGAAAGCGTGCGAATCGCCGCCAGGATTTTCTCAGACAATGGCGCATATTGCGTGTCGACAATCAATACTCCGTCGTTGCCGACCTGCACGGTCATGTTGCCTCCAGCGCCCACGAGCATGTACACGTTACCCTGCACCGGCAGAGTGTGTATCTCGACGGTGTTCAAGGTCTGGTTTTGCTGTGCGGCCGCAAACTTAACAAACAAAAAGATAAACACGGCGGAAGCAAGAGGCTTCTTCATCGCTTTATCTTCATTTCGTATTCGGGGTATATCGTCTCAGCGCCGCCCCGCGCGCCTTCGGGCGGCACGTTATGAGATTCGGCAAACTCTTTCAGGAATGGATTCGTTCCCGGCAGGTGGTGGGGTATGACGCCCTTCGGTCGAACAATTTCGTCCACCGGTTCGCATGGATATGGGCCGATCTGGCCGCCGATTACATACTCGTACTCGCGCGTACGCACCATCGGTTCGGTCAAGTAAACAGGATCCGTAACGACTGTCATGAGCGTCATCCCGTTTTCGTGACGGATGAAATGTTCGACGACGGTCGCTCGATCGCTGCGCGGAATACCGTTACGGCGAATCCAGCCTTCTTTCAAATGCGTCGTGTAGACAGTTAAGATGTCGCCTTCCCACGTGCCCGTGGAAAAACCTTGGGACGTGTGAAGCGCGTAGTCCGGTGGATGCGCCCGTCCGTCCATCCAAATGGTCCGCTCGGTTCCCCATGCAAAATGGTGCGTGTGAACGGCGATGAGCTGCTGTGAGTCTTTGTCGCGTTCTTCCCAAATCCGCATGCCGGCGAAACTGGGCACGTAGTCGGAGGGATGCACGCGGCACTGATACTCCGGTAACGTGATCAGCGAAGCATCCCATGCCTCGGCTCGAAGTCGAGCCTCATTGTTCAGAGGTACTCCGGTGTAATCGCCAAGCTCAGGTCCAAACAGGCGATCCGGCCAATCCTCATGCAGGATACCGAGGTTGTCCCATACGCCGCTGAGGTTGACCTGTGCCGACGCACGTTCGGAGAACAAACACAGAGACACAACGGCACAGAGGCACAAAGAAATCCGGCAAACCTTATTTGCCGGATTTCTTTGTGCCTCTGTGTTTTTGTGTCTTTGTGTTTTCATCCCGCGGAATTGTATGACATCTATGTTCGAGGTTTGTACGTCTTGCTGAAATTATTCCGCGCGTTCGACACTGTGAACGTACCGTCTTGCTGCGCCGAGACTTTGATCCAGTAAGCCGCGCCGTTGTGGACGGGTGCTGGCGTCGCTCCCGGACCGGGTTGCGGTGCCTGAATCGGGGCAACGGGCATCGCATTCTGGGGTTCGTCGATTGTATTGGCGATGAACATTCCGGGCACGGTGTACTCCTGCCCGCTCAGCTGTGAGAAATGGATTTGCCACAGATCTTCGAGTCCAGGTGCGGAATGGATGATCTTCATCGCATCTGGCTGGCCGCCCTTTCGGGTTCCGTTGTTCATGATGGCGGCCCGGGCTTGAATGGCGTGTGCGAGAACCTCGGAATTGGAAATCGCCTGTCCGTGATGAGAGACGATCCAAAGGTCCACGGTCCCGAGGCGATTTTGCGGGCACATCAAATCGAATTCTTTGTTCCAGGTCAGATCCCCAAGATGCAGCACGCGAAACTTTCCGAACGTTACGTGACTTCCGACCGACTGCGCGTTCTCTGACTTATCCACTTCTTGAGCTTTGAATGTTGCACAGTAGGGATTCGGCTTCCCGGCTCCGGGTATCGGCGCAACCATGTG
>DATFXZ010000642.1:0-10842 GCA_035315305.1 Terriglobia bacterium
GTTGAGCTTGTTGGTCGTGGGATCAAGTTTGGCCCGGAACAACTCGTTGCCACCCCGGCTCACAATCAGGAATGTATCACCGGCGCCGTTGCCGTCGATGGCCACGATGTCATTGGCGAACACCCGACTCAGACTCGGGGGCGGCAAGGCCGGCTCCACAGCGATCTGTGTGTTTAGGTTGACGTGTTCGGCCACGCGTTCTGCCAGCGCTTGAACCCCCACTGTGTAGACGAGCGCCTGCACGTTCACATTGAACATCTCCGGCGGCTCCGGTTGCGCGCCAATATTGGGCAGAAAGAGGCGGTCGCCGCGAATCAGTGCCGATAACAGTTGATTGGGGAACACACCCTGCGGGTTACTAGTGTTTATGGGGTCGGTTGGATCCGCCGGGTTCGGGCAGAAGATATTGGATTGGGCTGGTGGAACCGTATTGCAAAAGTTATTCGGAGTCACGCGATTGGCATTAAAGCCGGAAATCTGGAGGGGCTTCAGAACGATTTTGGTGATCGGCGGATTCGCATTGCCGGCCGGGAAGGCTTGGACGACTCCTTGTTTACCGAGCTCGCGCCCCTCACCATTGCCGCCGAAAGCCGGGTCGTGAAAGTCCGGGTTGAGTTCGGCAAACATCTGTGTCACGAAGACGGTCGTGACGTTACTCGGGCCCGCATCCGTGATCGCAATAGCCATGGGATTGCCCCCAACTTGCACCGAGCCGTCGAGGATCGGGGCCAGGGGATTGCTTGCGATAACAAGGATGGAGACGGTACCCTCGGTATGGTTCGCAACATAGAGCAGCGAGCCGTCCGGTGTCAAAGCGCAACCACGCGGCTCCGTGCCCACAGGGATCTGTGCAACTTCCCTGTTTAGTACGAGGTCAATTACCGAAACGGTGCCAGAGATGCCGTTGGTGACGTAGGCGGCGGCGTCAGTCGGGTGCACCGCCACGCAGCGGGGGTCCTGACCGACCCCGATCTCAGCCAGCTTCTCAGCAACGTCATTGCCATTCGCATCTTTCACTCGAATGATGGACACAGTGTTCGCCTCACGGTTGACGACGACCAGACGCGTCTCGTCAGCGGTAAGAGCGATGGTGGTAGAACGGGTAGGTGCTGCTGCGGCGAGGCCCACGAGGGCAACCAACACTGCCACGAGCACCATCGCGAAACGGGTTCCAACCAACCCCATCTCGCGACACAGGCGCAGCGATTTCACAAAAGTTGCTGAAGTGAACTTGATCCCAAAAATCATCTACACCTCCTCCGGCGACAGACCGGAATCGTCTTAGCCCAGCCTTCTGCTGATCCTTGGAGGCACTCATTGTCTCTTGCTGTTTGGAAAAGTTGTTGGCAAAAGGGCCAGCCTTCTGCCGCAGAATTGGCTTCCTCTCCGCGAGTGGCAGTCGTTTTTCGCGGTAGAGTTCAGTCCAGTCTCTAAAAATTTCAAGAGACCTAACGCAAAAGCGATCCAATTAAACAGGGTGGGAGGAAGGAAGTCAAAAGAAAACTATAGAGTCTAGAGTTCCTAAAAAAATGCCTCTTGTGTTTTCTGCAAAGTCCTTAGGCGACAGTTAAAAGATCGTTAAAAAAATCCGGCGCATCACGTCAGGGAACGACGTGTTGGTCCGTGTCGAACAGTTTTTTTATCAGAAGATTCTATGTACTCGATGAATGCCAAACCCACGATAAAGACGATTGTGAAGAACAACAGTGCGCCAATGATGGTGATGATTTTGGCCAGGATGCCCATACAAGTAAGTTCCCTTTTCGTTTTCGTGCCCGCGCAGCGAATCGTTCCACCTTGACGCTACTTCGCAGCGCTGCACGAAAACGAGTCGGAAAATTACGGTGTGAAACGGCATTTCGTTCCGAAACATCCCTGTTGGCCATCAGTACCTGGCGTGGCCGCGTTTGACTTCAACGATTTCGCCGTAGCGCCGGGCCGAGTGGAGCGGCCGGTTCCGGAGCTGCCGGCGGTTCAATATAGATGGGAGTTAACAGTTTCACGAAGAGGCGAGTCTCCACGGGCAGCACCACATCGGGGCCACGCTTCGGGGTGTTCATAAGTTGGAAGAGCGTCGTCGGTGGAAACAAAAGCAACAAAGTGTCGCGTTCCCGGTGAACCGGACCATGTATTTCAGCATTAGCCTTCACGCGACCTTTCTGACCTTTGATCTTTCCGATATCGACCACCTTGGTGGACAGGCCATCATAGACTGCGCCGGCAGGAGTGATGATCTGCTGAATACGAACGTCCAAATGGGACCGACCGAAGAAATGGCCCGCTCGCCCCGACTTCATGACGCGTCCGACCACATTTGATCCCCTGGGCAGGAGAACCGCACCCGTACGACGGCCAGAACGAACGTCGTCAGCCAGCGCGAACAAAATCGGTTCATTTTCCTCAAGCCGGGCCGTGGTAACTGTTTCATTGAGAATGAGCGGAAGAATAGTCCCCTCAGGAATGACCATTTCCTGAGATGCGGCAGACAAAAACATCGTGAATAACGCTGCGGCTAACATGGAACCTCCTCTTGAAACCTCAAACTTCATCTAGCGGCAGGCAGTGAATCCGTGTGCGAATCGGTTCGCACCAGGGTTCGATATCATCAACAATCAATCTGCACGCCATGGCAAAGCAGGCCGGATACCATACACGGAGCGTGGCTAACCCGCTGAGGACGAGCGGAGGGAATGTCGTACTTCGAAGTCGCAGTGGGCAGCATATTCCTAGTCCAAGCGATGATGTGCCACCGGATGTATCAATCGAGTCAGCGGAGAGGATTATGGAAAAATCCCAGCCTTATAGTCGCTGAGGATTTCATTTGCAGCACGAGCGCCTTCTTGCGCTGCGCCTTCCATCAAGCCCTGGAACTCAATCGAGCAGTGTTCGCCCGCGAAATGACAGTTACCGGAGCGTTCGCGCTCCGCTCCCGCAAATAACGTGTACTGGCCGATTTTCCAATATGAATAGGAACCTAAAAGGTAAGGGCTTCGGGCTGGCGTATCGAGCGTCGCACGTCCATTCCATTCGCGACCCAAACCTGGAAACACCGGCTCCAATTGAGTGAGGAATTGCATCGCATACGAGTTCACGACTGCACGGTTACCGCTGTTGCCTGTGAACAATGCTCCAGCGTTCCCTCCCGTGTAATCCACGAGGATCCCCGTTGTACCGGATTGCGCGCGAGTGACATCCCACGTGCCTTGGCAGCCCCCGTCAGAGTAGCTCGTACCGTTGCTGATGCCCCACGGCCCGGGCTTGTTCCACACTCTGCGGTTGAACTGCAGATGCAGCTTTGCGTTGGTTCCATACCCAAGCTGTTGGATGGCAGTGTTCTTGACGCTGTTGAAGCCTGCGGTATGGTAATCGAGACTCCGCAGTATGGAAAACGGTAACGTGAGGATAACCCGATCGGCTGTCTCGGTAAATCTTGAGGCGCCACGTTTCAAGGCAAGGCTGTAGGTCCCGTCAGTTTTCTTGCTGATGGATGTAAGAGATGTGCCAGTTTTGACGCTCCCCGCGCGCAGGGCGGCGGCAATCGCACGGGGCAGTCGCTCGTTCCCCCCGTCTAAGTGGTACTGTTCGTCCGAGCGGCCGAAAGTTGCCGAGGCCGGCAGCAACCCCACAAGGTATATCAGGTTAAGCGAGCTTTGGCTGCTGGTGTCGGCACCGTACTCTAAAGTGGATGCAACGTCCAGCAGTCGTCCTATCGCAGAACGATGACCATCTGGGACGTGGGTTTCGATCCAGTCGTAGACGGAAAGTTTGTCAAGCGTAACCGCTGCACTGCTGAAACTGTTGTATAGCGTTGGAGATCCCGCCGCACTCAGATCTTTCTTTACCGCGTTGTAGACCAGCTCGAAATCCTCGTTCGCTTTGCTTTGCGGGTAGTATTGCCCGCAGAAATAAAACGTGTCGGTCGATTCCGGTGGCTCTCCATGCTTCAGATCAGCGACACGGATGTCAAAACGCTTGGCTAGACCGAGGATGGTTTCGTGTGTTGCGTCAATCAGCTCGCCGCAACGCTCGGTGACTTGGCCGTTTTCCCAAGACGTGGCGTCCGAGTGCATTCGACCCCCGATCCGGTTCGATGCCTCATAAATAGTGGTCGCGTAGCCCGCGTCTTGAAGCGTAAGAGCAGCCGTGAGCCCGGCAATCCCTCCACCGACAATAACAATCCGCGGCTGCGTGCCGCCCACAAGCCTCGCAGGTCTGGCCACGACGGTAGCCGCAGCGAGAGCACCAGAGATCTTCAAGAAATCACGACGGCTCGGACCAGTGCGCCTCCGCTCGGCTTGAACGGCACTAACGGATTTTCCCAAAGCCTCTGCTGCCTGGAAATCCCGGTATAGTTGCTGAAAAGCAGTCAAGAGCCGCGTCCGTGCCACGGAAGCTCCTTTGATGCAGACAACTCAGTTGCAAATTTCAATTCTTCCCAAGCATGGACGATGTGAGGACACACCTCAACCCGATAAACTCCCGAAAAAAAATTGCAAAGTTCCTCACGCACGGATGCACCACCATCTTGTATTTTTTGTCGGCCGGACTTCCTGCCAAGCGGAGCGGCGCTCGTCACGATTTGCATTTTAGACACAAAATGAAAAGCCGTAAACAGCACTCACACTCCGTGTCGTTAGCGCATCAATTGTCCCCTTGAATTAGCACATTAATGTGCGCTTCTGACCGCAGCTTTTTCCCCGTGCCCGCACTCTTATGTCAGGCGCTGAAAGACAAACCTTTGGACCATTGTTGTAACCGGGACACCTTGTTCCAATGACCAATGTTAGATGACGACCAGTCCTTATAAGGCTGTTCACTTTTGAAGGGGGGAGAGGACAAATTGACCAGAATGCTTGCTTTGCTGAGGGGACTTCACAACGACCAGAGTGGTCAAGGATTGGTCGAGTATCTGTTGATCGTTGCCCTGGTTGCCTTGGCCGTAACGGCTGGAATGAGCACGGCGGCCAGCTACATCAACAGTGCTTTCGTCAGAGTGGGTCAGAGAATCGGTAGCTACTTCAGCTAGTTGCCATTCATCGGCAACAAAACAGGAACAACACCAGGCGGACGCCGTAAAGAGGCTGGAGGTATTCAATGCTACGAAGGAAATCGCGGCAAGAGGGAGAAAAGTGCAGCTCTTTCGGATATGGTCCACACAATTTCCCCACAGTGACCGAAAATCCCGCCAATTTTTCAAAACAAGAAATCGAAAGTAAGACCCACCAAATCAACTAAGAGGCGCCGATCGGATTCGAACCGATGCATAAAGGTTTTGCAGACCAGCTTACAACTCACGGCTGGTCTGCATCTCCGCTTCAACTGGTTTAAACCTCTTTCAGTTATTCAAGTCGTGTAGTCGAGTCAATTTCACCCATTCAAGCCAATTTAAACAGGTACTCCCTACATTTTTCCCTACAGTCGCCTGAAAAACGACAACCGTGGCAACTGGTGCGGCATTGAGCTAAAAACCGAAAAGGTGGGCATCTTCGCCCGCCAGTCTCGTTAGGCTGTTCAAGTCTTCTTTACGTGCGGCATTGATTTGGTATCGCAGGCATTTTAGCCCGACTAAGATTGAGTTCATGCTTGAGTTCTTCGACTTCTTCGACCCAACGCTTGAACAACAGATCGTTGTGCTCGTCGGACCCGCGACGCTTCGCACCAATTTCGTAAAAGTTTGACCTTTTCATCGCGACCTCATGCTATCTAATTGCGGCCACGAATGAGGAGGCACAATCTATGGGTATCCGACTTTTGGTATTTAGTCTTAGTCTCTTGCTTTCGATTCCAGCGACTCTGGCTGCACAGACTCAAGCTGTAACACCGTCCCAACTACAAGAAGCGATCATGGACGCAGCGAAGACGCGAGAAAAAAACCGCAACGATGTTCAGGCATTCTTTTCGAGTGAGCCAGCACGGAAAGCGATGAAAGTGGGGAAGATCGACTATCAACGCGTTCAAACGGCTGTCGCTACCTTGAGTCCCGAAGAACTCGCACGTCTCGCAGCCCGAACTAAGCAGCTCCAGCAGGACTTTGCAGGCGGCGCATTAAACAGTCAGCAAACGACCTATGCCATCATTGCGCTTGCAACAGCCGTGTTGGTTCTCCTCATAGTAGCCGCCCATTAGGCTTCATCGCAGTCGCGGTACGAAGCGAGCAGGGTTGCGTTAAAACGATAATCGCAAGCAATGATAGAATTCGCGCTAAATGCCTAGCGACTTCTTCGACCCACGCCGAGCAGCAAAAAGTCGTTCTCATCGACGTCGCAACCCTGCACGAAGCGGAGCGGCTGATTGAATCCTGCGAAGCCTGCAATCCTGAAGGTGGGGAAATTCCGTTCGGCGCCTTACTCGATCATGTGACTCGTTGCGACAACAGAGTGACGAATTACATTCTGGAAGCGCCGGCGAAGTGTCCGAATTGTCATCGCGAGATTCTGGAAGAAACTCTCGTTGAGCCTGCATGATGTCGTCACGATACGAATCCTGAAAATTCATAGCGAGACAACGCGATTGTAGCCTGTGTCAACCGCATGTATTTTTCAAACGTTGCCAGGGCTCTTATGTTCAGAAGCAGACGGCACACTTTTGGACCCGTGTGACGGCCTGTTCCCTTAACCGCTGTTAATGTAAAAGCAATGGCCGACGTCATAGTCGCTGTGCGGTTATTTTGTTTGCTGCATCCTAGCTCGGACGAATTTCATTGAAGCTGCATAGTCTCATGCCCAATTCCAACCATATTTCGATCCAACGCTGTGTTGAGTTTATCCTTCGAGGTTCACCACTAGAACCTGAAGAACATGAACATCTGATCCACTGCTTTGAATGAATGGAGGCCATGGTGCGGGCTGCATCTGAAGAACTCAAAAAACGACAAGAGCCAAGGAAAGAGCCTGAGGAATAAAAATCACTTTTGCAGTGAGGTTGCCTGGGCTTGTTGAACGACCGTGAATGCTTACCTCAATCCCTACTTTCATTGGCCGGCTGTTGGGGATTGATTGTTGTCCATTGCGTTGAGCCCTTGCGCCGCCACGAAACCTTGACCATTTTGTCAGGCGCGTGCCAGCATTAACGTCAGCCAATGGTTATCGCCATAAAGCTTGCTGTACTGGCGCTAGGTACTGCGGTCTTCGGAGTGGCACTGTTACGCGCCATCCGTGCATTGATTAGCTAGGCCAGTAGCAGTTCTTCCATACGGGATACGGCAGTCCACCGGACCTGCCGGAATCTTCTTACTGGCAGTGTGTACCGCGAAATCCATGTGAACCTATTCCGCTACGATGCTGTGGACGGTGGACTTGGTCAGGCCAAGCTGATTGGCAATGATGCGCACGCTGCTACCGTGGCCATGCAGCTGTCGAACCTTCTCGCGGTCAACGATCACTCGTGGCCGGCCAAGTGTTTTGCCTTCCTTCTTCGCTCGCCGCAAACCGGCTGTTACGCGTTCACGGATGATATTGCGCTCCAGCTCGGCGACAGCACCGAGTACCGTGAACACCATCTTTCCCATGGCTGTAGACGTGTCGATGCTTTCGTTCAGACTGATGAAGTCGACTCCTACGGACTGAAACTCTTCCAGCGCCAGAATCAAGTGCCGAGTCGAGCGGGCGAAGCGATCAAACCTCGCGACGATCACAACATCCAACTTTCTGGCTCTGGCATCCTTCATGAGCCTGTCAAGCTGCGGACGGCTGTCCTTGCTTCCCGAGATGCCATGATCGACATATTCCGCCGTTATTTCCCATCCTCGGTTCTGAACGTAGCCCCGTAAAGCTACTAGCTGGGTTTCAGGGTTCTGTCCGTTGTTCTTTGTGCTGACTCTGGCGTAAATCGCCGCGCGCTTCATATGTGCCTCCATGCAGATAAACCTATCATGTTAGATTATTATTGTCAGAAAATAGTTGTTTGTCGGACACCAAAGTTTGGACATGTAAACCCGTATGTTTCGGTTGATGTTCACCTCCTTTGTCTCAGAGGTTTTCCGGACACTGTTGGACACAGGCCGACTGTGTTGTACTTATCAATCGTGATTCACATGTTGCCCGAATTAATGCGATGAATGCCGCGTATAGCCCAATTCGGGCCGCTTATCGGAAACCACCTGCTTTCCTTAACATGGGGGACTTCGATATCGTCGTGGAATACTCGGAGATGAAATACTTAACAAAGAGCATGTGGCGAGGGTTTCAGCAGGTTGGCCCTGAAGCCGAACAGAACCACGTTCAATGGCAGCGAGCATTCGTGGCGTATCGTGAAGGGAAAAAATGCGTTAGGCGGCCTTGCTGGCGGCTAGTGGCAAGCGAATCTTGAATGTCGTGCCTTGCGCGGGAACGGACTCGAGGGAGACAGAACCGCCCGTCGCCTCGACCACCCGCTTCACAATCGACAGGCCCAGTCCGGTTCCCGGCGTTGACCGCACCTGCTCTCCACGAAAAAACGGCTCGAATGCGTGCTGAACCTCCGAAGGTGACATTCCCATCCCGTTGTCGGACACGCTGAATTCGTAGGTCCGCTTCGTGATGCGCCCGCGGATCTCGACCTCCAACTGCACGCCAGAACGCCGATACTTCACAGCATTTTCGCCAAGGTTCCATATGACCTGGCGAAGGAGACCCGCGCTACACGGTACGGTTGCGTCCGCCGCTTCAATGCGAAGCACTCCGCCCACGCCCTCCACCTCTGGCCGCAGATCTTCTTCGGCAGAAGCGGCGACGCGTGCTGTTTGGCACCTTCCCTCGGTGGTTTGCGCGCTAATGCGCGAGAGCGTCAACAAATCTTGGATTATTGTTTCCATTTGACTCACGCCGCGCCGAAAGACGGCCCTCGCGCCCTCTTCGGCTGTTCCCTCTTTGGCGAATGCCGCCAGATTGATCGCTGTTAAAGGGCCGCGTAAATCGTGCGCGACTCGACCAGCGAAGGCGTCGAGTTCCTCGTTCCGTTGCTGCAGCAGAGTCGTGGCTTCCCTCATCTGACTCTCCCGTTGCCTTATGAGACGGGTCACGGACGCGGCGACTAAGAGAACGAATCCAGTCAAGGCTACCGTGAGTATGGCTAAGATGATTACCGCCGTTCGGTGTAATGAACGGATGAGGGTCACCTCCTGATCAGCGCGGACGCGGTTTAGACGGACCAGACCCTCCATCTCTTGATCGATAGCATCGAAGTCCGGTTGAAGCGTCTTCATTACCGCCCTCGCTTGGGCGTCCAGGTTTTTGCGGGACAAGTCGATGACGCTCGCGGCCTTTGGCTGCACTGCCGCAATTTCTGCCTGCAGTTTCTGCCACGCATCGCGCTCGACGTCGTCAGTAATGGTCGGTTCGTAGGCGCGAGACGTGGCTGCCATCCGAGCTTCGGCGTTGGCGAGTTCCCCCTCAATTCGTTTCATGCCTGCGCTGTCGCTCTCAACGATATGGTCTTCAAAAAGTCGTCGCCACTGGTCGATGTCATGTGACAAATTGAATGCCAACTGGATGCTGGCTAGGGCGCGGTCCTCGATGAGCTCGACCTTGGTTTGCGTATTCCGCATCTCGTAGATCGAAAGGGTACCGCTAACAACCAAGCCAACAATAATAGTGACGAAGGCCCACCACAGATACGGCGTCCATGCTCTAGGAATTTGAATAGAATCGCCCGATGTCATCGCACCCCCAACTTTGGCCGCGGTGGAATGTGCTCACGTAAAGCCCAATCCACCATTCTTAACAGGGCTTCTGGGGAATAGGGTTTTGCAAGAAAGTAAGGTGTTCCTATGACCTCGGCTACTTCTTGAAGTCCGACGATCCCGGAGAGGAGAATGATCGGGATCTTTTCATCACCGAAGTCGCGAAGAAATAATCCTTGAGCCATTTCCGGTCCGTTCAGGACAGGCATCTCCACGTCAAGCAGAATAAGGTCGGGAGGCCGTGCGGCGACGAAATCCAACCCTTCCCGGCCGTTGGACGCTTCCCGAACCTGGTGTCCATCCACCTGGAGAATTGCCGCCAAGAGATCTCTTATATCCGCATTGTCGTCGACAATGAGCACATCAGCCATATTTGCGCTGTTTGTGGCCTGCAGGATTGGATTGCTCGTTACCTCGTTACACTGGACGGGCAACTTTGATTCCGCACTGTTCGTAACCACATACGGCTATTTTACGATCTGCGAGTATGCGCTGCCCCCATCTTCACGTAGCCTCGAAACAATGTGTTGCAACGGTAATTTCAATCGGTGCCCGATTCGTTCGGCGACCACTCCGGTTCATCGCCTTTCCAGCTAAAAATGATCTTTGTCGGTTTGTCCGCCTCTGAAGGAAGCTGGTCCCACCCCTTCAGTTTCAAAGCCAAAACAAGAAAGAGCAGCCGGATACGATGATCGGGCAGAACGACGGTTTCGATGAAGGTTGCAAAAGGCGCCTGCATCTTCCCCCACCGGAAAGACGCCAACAAACCCATGCCGAAGGTCAACAATGCGCATGATCGAGTTCAGACTGTACGATTTAAGGCACACCTGGGCAACGCGTGCGGCGGAATCGAGAGAGGTTGATATGACAACGTTGGCCGCATTGCTTGGCCATTCGAAGCTAAACATGGTCATGCGGTATACGCACCCACAGGAACGACATCAGGCGGAGACCGTGGAGCGACTGGAGAAAGCAAACGCGGCTCGACAGATTGCCGAGTTTGAGGAAAAAAGTATCCCTACAAATTCCCCTACGCTACCCAGAAATCCTGTCAATTTTTCAGATTCGAAAACAGAAGATAAGCCTAATCAGATCAACTAAGAGGCGCCGATCGGATTCGAACCGATGCATAAAGGTTTTGCAGACCATGCAGAGACATCCGGTCGGCGTGCAAACGAGTTTCA
>DATFXZ010000643.1:0-3304 GCA_035315305.1 Terriglobia bacterium
CACGACACGTTTGCACGTCTCGTCGCCTGTACTCTCGTACTGAATTTCGCAGGAGGCGTTTTTTCAATCAGCCAGGAAGGTCCGCCCTACTTGTACAGAACAGCCGCGTTGATGGTTCCCGCGTTCCTGATTGTGGGATTCGGCGTGCAGTGGTTGATCGGTCTTGCGCGAGCTTTAACGTCTATGGCGGTCGCGCTCGCATTGCTCTTGAACGTTTATCTCTATTTTGGATTAGAAGCCAAGAACACTGCTGCGATGAGGGTCATGAGTTACGAACTACGGCAGATCGGACAGGAAATAGCGAAGGACGATTTGCCGGTTTTACTCTTGGGTGCAGATGTAACAAGCCAATCCGAACTGCATGCAAAGCCTGATGAAAAGTATGCTGAAGCAAATCCTGCGGTGGTGCCGCCGCCCATCATCCGAAGGCTCGCCATTATCAATTTTTCCGGCCGTTATGACATGACCAAGACGGTTTCGGAGAATCTTTCCCATCCAAAGAATATTTATTTTGCGGAGTCGATCAGTTCAGAGATAAACGGTCCGGCAAAGATTATTTTCAAAAGCCGCAGCCCGCAGATCGATCAAATTCTGAGCCATCATCAGGCCTCCGTGCGCGACCTTCGTGACTTATTCGGTGAATCATTTCGTACAGTCGCCGTGTTCTTTTGATGTGTACCCACCGTCCTTAAAGTCGTCTCTTTCGGTCTGCTCTAATATAATCGGCCGATCCGGGAGAATTAACGATGAAACCACAACGAATTGTTGCTGCGGTGATGAGGGTCCTTATTGCGGTGGCCGTGCTGTTTTCAGCGCTACCGGCGGACGGACAATCACGAGGGATTAGACCCGAGGATTATTTCGCGTTCAAATCGCTGAATGATGTGCGGTTTTCACCGGACGGCTCTACGATCGCATTCGTGGCCGGAACAATTGATCAAAGACAGAACCGGCGTCACAACGCTATCTGGACAGTGCCCGCGGACGGATCGCGAGAGCCATCGCAGCTCACGACATCGGCGCAACCTTCAACTAACCCGCGCTGGAGCCCGGATGGAAAATTCATCGCATTCCTCTCCGCAAGGGCAGTACCGGGAGACGCTGCTGGAGAGACACAAAAAAATCAAATTTGGGTGTTGCCGCTCAGTGGCGGTGAACCGCGACGAATTACCAATCTTCAAAATGCAGTGACTTCCTTCGCGTGGTCGCCTGACAGCACTCGATTCGTATGCGTGAGTCAGAGCGGGCCGAGCGACAAAGCGAAATCTCCCAGTGATGTGCGCCATTACAGGCACGCTGATTACAAATTCAATGACACGGGTTGGTTCGACGACAAGAGGTCGCATCTGTGGGTCGTGGAAATCGCGACAGGCATCGCAAAGCAAATCACCTCGGGTGACGATTGGAATGACACAGACCCGCAGTGGTCTCCCGACGGCAAGAAAATCGCATTCGTATCCGACCGCACCGGAAGTGAATTCGATGAAGGACGTAACAAGGACATCTGGGTGATCGATGCAACCGGAGGCAGTCTTACGAAGATTTCGCAGTCTGACGAACCCGATACCTCGCCCCGATGGTCTCCCGACGGAAAAATGATCGCGTTCCTCAATGCGCCGCAGCGGCGAGCTCACCCAAAGATTTGGCTGGCGCCGAGCCAAGGAGGTGTGATGCCGCGGCTCGCTGTCGATGGCCTTGATGTCATTCCGACCGCACTACGATGGGCGGAAGGGGGTCGTGCTCTTTATTTCGAAACCGGCATAAAGGGAACGACGCATCTTCTTCGAGCGGATATCGAAAC
This sequence comes from Terriglobia bacterium, assembly GCA_035315305.1. Classification (GTDB taxonomy): domain Bacteria; phylum Acidobacteriota; class Terriglobia; order 20CM-2-55-15; family 20CM-2-55-15; genus 20CM-2-55-15. Next base: position 1,802 of record DATFXZ010000643.1, read on the forward strand.
ACGGCGTGCCAGTCAAGTCACAACCGGTGAGCGCACCATCCGCCTCGCAGATATAAACGACAAGACAGGCCGCATGGCGTACGCCGTTAACGACCCGACGCACCTGGACGATCTCTACATTGCCAATCTCAATGGTCAGAACGAACATCAACTCACACATCTGAACGCTGAATTGTTCACTAGTCTTCAACTCGCTCGTGTGGAGCGAGTGCCTTTCAAGGGCGCCGATGGTTGGGATGTTGATGGATTTCTGATGAAACCAATCGGGTGGGAACCCGGCAAAAAGTATCCGATGGTGCTCAGCATTCATGGCGGTCCCGCCGGAATGTCTGGTTTCGACTGGTTCCACGAGTTTCAAGTGTATGCTGCTCAGGGCTGGGCCGTTTTCTTCACCAACCCACGTGGGTCCACCGGGTACGGCGAGAAGTTCGATCGCGGTGTACAACTGCACTGGGGAGACAAGCCATACACGGACATTATGAACGGCGTAGATGCTGTTCTTGGAAAGAATCCCTGGATCGACGCCGACCGTCTAGGTGTGACCGGAGGAAGCTACGGCGGATTCATGACGAATTGGATCATCAGCCACACGACTCGCTTCAAGGCTGCCGTCACACTCCGGAGCATTTCGAATTTCATCAGCGATGATGGTACACGCGATGGTGCATACGGACACTCCGAGGACTTTGGCGGCGACATCTTTGAGCGCTTTGAAACGTATTGGGACACTTCACCGCTAAAGTACGTGAAGAACGTGAAAACGCCGACGCTTGTCATGCATTCCGACATGGATTTCCGGGTGCCCATCGAACAAGGTGAGCAATGGTTCCGCGCGCTGCAGCATTATGGAGTGCCGAGCGAGATCGTTTTCTTCCCGAGGGAAAATCACAACCTGACGCGTACTGGCGAACCCGCTCATCTCGTGGAAAGTCTGAAGTGGCAGGTGTACTGGTTCGATCGTTATCTCAACGGTAACGCCTCTTCTGTACCTCCGGATGCCGCGGTGCCGCGTTCGGACAAATAAGTCTTCAGTTGTGCATCGCGATCAATCTTCGAGGCATTACGGCCGAAGCATGACTTCGTTCGGTCCGGACGGTAGGCTGAACTTTCCCCCGCGCTCTTCGTTCAGTTTTACAGTCGCAGGTATGTCCAGGGCAGCAATCGGTACTTTCTTTGTCCACGAGCCCGTGCTCCAATAGTTCGCACCGATGAAGATGACATTTCCCTGGATCATGTATCTTTCAACTTCTTCGTTGTGGCCGTCGCGAAACACGAGCACAGTCGGTGGAAGTCTAGCAGGTGGCGCAGCTGGTGGAGCCAGCGCGACCGGTTGGCTGAAGTTCGAAATCCGTACCCACTGACCACCTTGGTTCTCCAGCACGAGTGATTGTACTGGGCTCGGAGCGGGGGCAGGTGCAGGTGCCGGCGCTGGTTGCACCGTAATTACCTGAGGTGGAGAAGCCTGCGTTTCATTCTGCTGATACTCTTCGTAATCGTAATCAG
>DATFXZ010000644.1:0-3839 GCA_035315305.1 Terriglobia bacterium
TGCTACGACCAATGCCACCGTAATCGAGTATTGACGTGCACCCCGAATAAAGCTTGTGGCTTTCTCGCCAAAGTAATAGCCGGCAATGACCGTCGGAATGACCCACAAAATTCCCGCAAGGATGTTGATGATCATGAACCGCACGGCAGGCATGCCGAATGCTCCGCATGCGGCAGGAATGACAATGCGAAAACCGAAGAGGAAGCGGCTTATCAAAAGCAGCCAGTTGTCTCGGGCTCCGACCCACCTGATGATTTTCCGATAGGAAGATTTTTCCGGAAACCTTCCCTCGAACCAGCCGCGACCGCGCACTCGCGCGGCAGTGTAATAAAACTGGGCGCTGAGGGTGTTGGCAGCGAGGGCAACCATAGCTACTGTTCCGACGTTAAAGTAGCCGCGGCTGGCAAGAAACGCCCCCGCGATGAGAACGGCTTCGCCCTCGACGATGACGCCCGCAAAAAGCAACAGGTAACCGTATTTGAGGAGTAGGAGCTCCACTCTAGATCCCGGTTATCTTGATTCCACTCTCTTTTACTTTGTTTGCTTTATTAATTGAAAGCAAGAGCACTGTCATACGCTCGAGATTCCCGGCAACTTCAATTGGGCCGGCATTGATCGGATTCAGATGCATGGACTTGATCAGATCCATCAGGTCCGATTTTCGATGGGCGCCGCCGGCAACAAGTACATCCTGAGAAGCTGTCGGATCACGAAGAATTCGATGTGAAATCGTGTGGAATGCTGAAAATGTGTCCGCTTCAGGAATAATTGCCGCCGTTTCTTCCGCTGCTGATTTGCCGTATTCGGTCTTGGTTCGAAGAATATTCGCGGGATCAATTGGAACCGTTGCGTCCACGATGATCTTACCTCTTAGCGCGTCCTTGAGCGGTTCCAGTAGAGCACGATGGCCGCTATAGGGAACCGACACGAAAGCCAAGTCACACCATGCGGCGGCTTCGAGATTCGACGCGCCACCAATCTCCTCGCTCATTGATTTTGCAGCTTCGATTGCCTTGGCGGGATCTCGAGATCCTATCGTTACTGCGTGTTCACTTCGATGAAGCCGATTTGCAAGTGCCAAGCCAAGCTTACCTGTACCACCAAGTATTCCGACTTTCATTTTAGAGGCCTTATTACAAGAATAAGTCTTTCTGAGGAGCTCGCAAGAGCATCGCCGTACTACTCTCCGTTTCCTCCCACGGAAATCCGCGAATGAGCACGGCCGGCGTTCTGGAAGTTTTGCCCATGACCAGCCCCGCTGTCGCTGCCAAACTGTCGACAGCAGCCAGCACCGTCGCCTGCAGCAGATGACCGCACGTGTCGTGCTTGCCACGGAAGTCGATGAATGGCGGAACTCGGGCGATCCCAATTACAGTATCGACCAGTCCTTCGCGCCAGACGCGGCCGAACGTGTCCGTTACGATGACCCCACATCCGAGAACCCGAGCCAACTCGCGAGCCGAACGATCCGGGTCTCTCGGAAGAAGACTTACGGTATCGGTACCTTCAACGTTCGATTGATCAACACCGGCGTTGGCACAAATGAAGCCGTGATGTGTTTCGCAAATGACAACGTCGTCTCGCATCCGAACAATTCGCCTCGATTCGCGGAGAATGACTTCAATCAGGCGCGGATCTTTTTTCATGCGCCGAGCAATCGCTACACTCTGCGGTGACGCCTCCACCGAAGAGAGATGCATGACCCGTCCTTCCGCCTTCGAAATGACTTTCTGCGTGACAGCGAGGATGTCGCGCGGTTGAAGCTCGATCCCGCACTCGCTCATGGCGCTGAGCAAGCAGTGCGGCAAATTTATATCGGGATGTATCTCCGGCAGATGCTCGATCGGTACGAACTCGAGCTTCATTGCACCTGTTGAAGATATCGCCAGGTCTCGCTGTCTTTCCGCGGATCGGCGAGAAACGCCTGCAGGTCCTCCGGTGTATCGATGTCGAACGCTATGCCGGGCAGGTCCATGACATCCGAACGAATGCCTGCGGCTCTAGCTTTGGAAAGATGCCGCCGGAAACTGCCTTGGCCGTACTCCATCGCGATTCGCGCAGGCGGAATGAAAAGGACGCCATTGGTGCCCGTCCAATCTCGCGATGGAATGAAAGTGATCGGCTCGGAAGCAGCATTAAACGCAAAATCGATTTCTGATGGAGCGAGTCTGGGTAAATCCGCGGCGATAGAAAGAATCCGAGAGGAGGTGGCAGACAGTTCTTCCACCATCTGGTTTACAGCAGCGCTATGCCCGTCGACGGATCCCTCGAAGACAATGTCGAAACCGAACGGTCTTGCCAGCTCCATCACTTCTTCAGCAGCTGTGAAGACAACCACTCGTTGCGGGGCTCGCGCCCGCGTGAGAACACTCAGAACATCTCTGAGCATGGCCTGCGCAAGCCTGGCGCGCGCAGTCGCATCGAGCGCAGGAACTAACCGTTGTTTGGAGTCCTTAAAATCCTTTACCGGTAGTAGAACTGTGTTCATGGTAGATAAAAGACAGTAGCCCCCTCCATTGCTAGTTGCGTGTTGCCAACTCTACAACAAACGCTGCTAAGCGTGTGGCCTCTTCATCATCCGACATTCGAATGTCCGTCATGTGCACTCCGATTGTGTCGTATCGAATCGCAGGTGCCAGCATAGCGTCTTTTTCATCGATGACAATGTTATCGAGAAAATCATGGTAGCAGCGTGCGATGCCGGATGGTGAAACTTCATAGCCACATGCTTCCATCAGCTTGGCCGCGGGTCCGCTAAACGCCGCATGGCCGATCAATGGACTGATCGCGACCACCTCAGCGCGCGTGCAGCGCAAAGCATCACGGATATCGTGAATCGCAAGGATCGGGCCGACACTGGTGATGGGATTACTTGGTGCGACGATGACGAGCCGTGAGTCGCGGATCGAATTTAGGACCGCGGGTGGGGCATGTGCTTCCGCCGCGCCCGCGTATGTCACCGATCGGACGGAGGGTTGCCAGCGTTCACGCACAAAAAATTCCTGAAAGCTCAGCGTTTCACCCAATGTTTCGATTTTCGTGCGGACTGGGTGGTCCGTAGCTGGAAGGATCGCCGCCTTCACACCAAGTGATGCGGCCATTCGTGCTGTGACTTCACTCAGTGTGAATCCCGACTGTAACAAGGCCGTGCGCGTGATATGTGTCGCGACATCTCGATCTCCAACGCGGAACCAATCCGGCATTCCGTATTTGCTTATCTCTTCCAGACAGCGGAATGTCTCGTCGCGAACTCCCCAGCCACGTTCGGTATCGAGTCTGCCTGCCAAGCCGTACATGATCGAATCGATATCCGGACTGACGTGGAGGCCCCAAATATCCGTGTCGTCGCCGACATTTACAATGACGTGTACGTCTTCTTCAGGAACGACGCGCACCAATCCATGTAAGAATTTGGCAGCGCCCGTCCCACCGGCGAGAACAGTGTAATGGGCTGGATTCACCCGAACATTCTACGCGGCTCGCAAACCGGGCGGCCAGAGGTCAAAAAGAGCCGCCGGCACCAGGTGCTGAACATCCTCGATTTCGCCGTCAGTGACTTTCCTGTCAAGCAATCGGAAGACTGCTCGCGCCACAATTTCAGGGTTGGATGTGCTGTCGCCGTCGAGAGCCAAAGAATTCGAGATCGCGGAAAGAAAATCATTTCGCGTACCCAACGGAAGCGGTTTGCCCGTGGGATTCCAGCGATCGAAATAAAATCCCCGGATGAGCATTGGCAATTGTTGACCGAAACTTATCGCATCGTTCACGGGCAGGTGATCACGGAGAGCGTGCAAAACAGACCGGAAGGCCAGGTATGTTTTCCTGTGATCGGACCAATT
>DATFXZ010000645.1:0-20499 GCA_035315305.1 Terriglobia bacterium
GATCCGTCGGCGCCGCTACCCATCATCACCTTCATTCCTTTGGTAGCGGCTGCCAAAGTCACAGCCTTTTCAAAAATGGGGATCATGCGGTATTTGCCGCCGGTGCTCTTATTGTCGCTGTCGTCCATGTAAGGCTCGAGATAGCGAACAAAAGTCGGATCGTAATAGAGCCCTTTTTGCACCATCATATTCGCCTGCTCTTGATCCAAACCGAAGGCGTGCTCGATGGTGTCGCAGCCGGCAATGATTGAGTTCTTCTGTCCCTCTCCGCCTAGCACGTGGCATGCAGCCTTGTGCCCAAGCCGATGCGTTTCTTCGATCAGCGCCTGCAGAACGGGCATTGGATATGTCAGCTGATATTGCGCCTCGCCGGTAGGAGTGAATGAGTAAGCGCCCGTGGGAAACAGTTTGATCCAATCCACTCGATGATCGATATGCTCCTTTACGGCAGCTCGGGCCTTTTCAACGGACTCGACGACAATGCTCGCGAGCGGATTCTGCGGTGTCGCATTCCCGGCTCCCGACCAGACGATTCCGCGGCCCGAAACTTGAAATCGGGGCCCATCGATGCGGCCTTCATTGATCGCGTCCCGCATATCGACGTCCGCATAACCATTGCCATGCGAGCTCATATCCCGTGCGGAGGTGAAGCCGGCGCGCAGGTCGGCCTGCAAGTTGTGTATGGCGATGAGCGTCGAAGCTTCGCGCGACATGCCGGGCTTGGGCGTGTTGAACATGTGCGTGTGCGCGTCGATTAATCCGGGTAGTACTGTCTCCTGGCTCAAGTCGATCACTTGAGCGCCGGTTGGAATTTTTACTTGAGCCTCCGGCCCAACATCTGTGATTCGCTCGCCCTGCAGTATCACAACCTGTCGTGTGAGCATCTGACCGGCCTTACTGTCGAAAAGGCGGCCGGCGCGCACAGCGATTGTTCGGGCAGCGGGTCCACATTGAAAAACGCCGCCATCGGAACCAACACACGGTGTCGGACCGGCGCCTCGCCAGGGGGCGGGCGGCGGCTGGACCTGTGCGATTAGGGTGATCGCGATTGTTAGTAATGCAATTCGCATGAAGCTCCCTCTCGTCGGCTAAAGCCGACGCCTATTTGGCCTCATAGACGGGGGCATTAGCTCTCGGAGCGTTCTGACCGAGCACTTTGCCGTCCGGCAGCGTGACGTTAACAAAAAGCCCGCCCGGATCTCCGTTCTTGAATGGCCGGGCCGTGAACTTGATTTTATCGCCGGGTTTGACGGAGTTTGATTTCCAGCCTGCGCGAACCAGGTATGCAGGAGGGTTCATCTCGAGATTCCAGACCTCGGTGGCGCCTTTGTCGTTCATCACCTCAATTTCGAGCCAGGAATGCGGGTTGGCCCACTTGAATTGTTTGACGATTCCTTCTTGCGTGACGGTCTTTGTTTGATCGATACCCGCCGCGGAGTGATGAGCGTAGGCTGTCACCGCGATACATAGCGCCATCACTAGTAAGCCCCCGAGTTTTAATGCCTTCATTGCTCTAGCCTCCTATTATCAGTACCGAAGTTTCTAGCGGACGTTGTCGGACGAATGGACCGTCGGCATATGCTGATTCAGATCTGGCAAGCACTCGACTTCAGAGATATCCCGGTCGTCGACCCGATTCCAGTGCTTCACCATCTTCCAATCGCCTTCCCACACCTTCGGATCCGTCAACGTATACTCGATCTCGAGTTGCTTTCCAGCATTGGTCATTCGAATCCGTTCAACAATGTGCAGCGCATCACTTGCCGGAATCCCGAGTCTGTCGTGAATCCAATGATGATCTTCGACGAAGTTCGTCGTATCGATCACCAGCGTATCGCCTTCCCAGCGACCTATGGACTCGCCGTTGAAACTGCGGACCGCGATATCCGGATCCGTGTGCGGCCGTCCATCGAGGTACACGATGCGCATGCTGTTCATTAATTCCTGAATCATAAAAACGGCGGTTGGCAATTGGACCATGGCGATCGGCCACACACGCGTCATCATGATCGGTACGCCTGCCGGCCAGCATAGTCCGATGTCATTACGATAGATCTTCCCTTCTTTCGTTGCCTTTTGCGCCGCGTCATAATGTTTCTGCGCTTCGGCTGTGAGCTTAAAGCCTGCAGGAGGATCGAATCTCTCGCCTTCGCAGCAGTGCAACCATGTTCCTGTCAGGTCAAACGGAGCCTTGGGACGAGGCTTCGCAATGTTTTCCGGCGCAAGAGCGCCTAGCGCGCCGGGTGGCTGAAACTGAGCTGATAAGTCCGAGGTCGCAACCAGGAGCGTCAACAGGACGAATGCCGGTATAGCAAATCGAGCGATCCAAAACCTGCTCATTATGTCCTCCAAGGTGTTCGTGCCAAATCGTAGATGGCCAATGCAAGTGTGTCAAATATTGATTCGCCGGAGTGTTTAAAACTATCATCCGCACGTCCATGCAGCCCAGAATAATGATCCGGGTACTCTCATTTTCCATTACTTTCCTGCTCGCCAGTTCGACTCTGGCGGCCAAGGTTTTGGATAAGACGGCCGAAGTAGCGGGAATGACGGTGCATTACAAGGTTGCCCTTCCGAAGGACTACGATCCTCAGAAAACTTATCCCGCTGTTCTGGCATTTCCGCCGGGTGCCCAGACAATGGATATGGTCCTCACGACTTTGATGCAGAACTGGCGTATGGGAGGGGACAGAAGAGGCTATATTGTCGTCCTGCCAGCTGCGCCCGAGGGACGTCCTTTTGTCGGGCAGGGCGCGAAGATCTTTCCCGAGTTCATCGAAATGCTCCTGCGCGAATACAAGATTCGCGACAACAAGTTTCACGTTGCCGGCATGTCTAATGGCGGCCGAAGCGCATTCCACATTGCAGCCAGCTTCCCGCAATACTTCCGCTCGGTGATTGGGCTTCCAGGATTTCTTCCGGACGCGACACCCGAACGCGTTGCCGCGCTTTCGAATTTGTGCATCTATATGCACGTCGGCGAGTTCGATACCGACTGGGCTCGGCAGATGCAGCAACAGGCCTCTCTATTCCGAAGCAAGGGTTATGCAGTGCATTTCACTATCGAAAAAGGCGAGGGGCATGTGATGCGTACACTGGCGTGGGAACGTTCAGCGCGTCTCTTTAAAGAGATCGAAGAATCCCGTGAGGGCTGCAGCAAAACTGGAAAAGTGAGCAGATAAGGAGGCTATTGCCTCAGTGTCCCTGATTCACCATGAACGCTACACTGATAAACCAGGTCATTCTCTTTCTTTGGATGCCGGTTTTTCTATTGTGGGCGATCACTTCAGGCTCAACTAAAAGGACGGTCCAATCCAGGTCAGAGGGCGAATCTCACGCCTCTGTCTGGACTGTATGGATCGCTTGGTTGCTCTTGTTCGGCCACGGATTTCGACGGCCGCCTCTGGCGAACCACTTCATCGAAGGGACATCTGAGACGGTCAGTATCGGTCTCGCCCTCACAGCGGTTGGGCTTGCGTTCAGTGTGTGGGCACGGCTCTGTATCGGAAAGAACTGGAGTGCTCGGATCGAGCTGAAACAAGGGCATCAACTTATTCGTAAAGGACCGTATGCGATTGTGCGGCATCCTATCTATTTAGGTTTCATGATGGCGACTCTAGGCACCGCTATTGTGTTTGCCGAATGGAGTGGACTGCTGGCCTTCGCGCTGATCGTCGCCGCCTGGGGTTACAAAGCTCGTTTAGAGGAAAGCGCGATGACCGAACAGTTCGGGTCGGAATACGAGGAGTACCGTCGGAAGGTGAAAGGCCTGATTCCCTTTGTCTGGTAGATCATTGCTGCTCTCTATTTACGCCACTCTATACACACTGCCTTAATGGCAACAGAAACTTAATCTTCCTTGCTGCTGCGCGCAGTCAGCCAGGCCGCGAGTTCCAGTTCATTGCGGACTTGTTTGCGGAGTATTGCCAGGCACATCTCAGCAATTACGACAGTGTTCACCGGCTCAGCGACAGCGACACCGCGTTTCTGACCGGCAAGCTTGACTAAGAACGGAACGCGCATGTCGTCCGAGATACCGCTGTCGGTTGGAGGATGGTCCGAGGTGACGATCAGCGTGGCGTTATTCCACACGCCGGCGTCCTCCATCACCTGACGGACTTCCTTCAGGCTGTCCTCCACCAACCCGAGGTTCTGAAAATACCCTTTCGTGAACGAATATGCGGCACGCGTGTAGCGATGATGCGTGGCATCATAAACGGGCGGATAGTGCGGCACCGGCCAGTGTATGAAAATCACGTTGTATGCGGGGTCGGCGGTCAGCATTTTCGCCGCCTGCAGGATGCGGCGGTGCCGCAAAATGTGCTGCTCCCTTCCATTGAGGGGATCGACGGTAAAGATCTGAAGCCTTATACGATCCCATAATGATGCCTCGCCGGAAGGAACGACGCTCTCGTACACTTCACTCATACAATAATCCAGTTGATTCCCGATGACACGGCAGTAGGGCAGATACCATCCCGCCAATGCCGTCGTGAAACCCAACGACCTGGATTCCGTGAATACGCTCGAAGCGCCGCTCCACACAACAGTGCCGCCGCCGCTAAGCAGCAGGTCAAGATCGCCGTCGCCGCGGCGATCAGTTTCGGCAACACGCCTGCCGATGAGATAAGACGGCAGCGACAGACGCGTTTCCCCTGCCGGCGGACGAGCATTCTCCGCATAAACCGCTTCGTCTTTAAGGCGTTTCAGAACGGGCATCGGAACTTCGGAATGACCGTCAAGGGATGTCGATTGGTCCATCCCGTCGAAAACAAACCAAACAATTTTCGGTCGATCCCCGCCGCGTGGTGCGACAACTGGCGGCGCCGTCGCGTTCGGTTGCGCCGCCACTCGGGCGCCTATGCCGGCAATGGCGGCGCGCACTGCAACAGCCCCTGCAAACGGAGCAAGAACCAGAACGCAGGCTACGGTCCACCGAGTTATTTGCCGGTACCGCCGGGCAATAAGGGGAACAGCGACAATTGGAAGCAGTCCCAACGCCAATTTGCCGGTTCCTTTATGCAACGCGGCAAGCAGGATGTCGATGCGCCAGGACAGGAAGCGTGTCCGGATTCCATTCGCTGGAACAATGCATAACGCAAGCAGGCTCACGCCCAGCAGCGGATAAAATCGTTCCGAGCAGCGCAACAGGCGCCGGCCCGCCTGTATGGAAGACCAAAGAACCAAGCACAAAATGAGTTCATTGAGAATCAGCGCCAGAAAATCAAGCGAAGAAGCAGGGAGCCGCATGGAAAAACGGCTCGAGGCGTCGATTGGCGTCAGAAGTTCCGACCAGACGTGAATTAAACAAAGGTTCGCCATCGAAGCCGCAAGAAGGAAATCCTTTAGCATGCGCGGGCGGCCGCGTGCGTTTTTCGAAGGTAGTAGATAACGCGGCCGGAGTCTGCAAGCGGTCGTTTGTCGACGATCCGGAATCGGGCGGCGCACGACTCCTCGAAGAATTGCTGATTCAAGTTCTCGTAAAGCCCGCCTCGCCCTCGCAGCAAATGGCGAAACATGGGGTCGTCGGGACCCACATACTCCAGAATCAACACCTCCGTCGTCAGATCGTCGGCGAACTCGAGAATCGATTTGAGAGGCACACGCTCGCTAACAAGCAGGTGATGAATCATCCCTAACATCAGGACGCAGTCGAACCGCTTCTCGCACCGGGAGAGGAACGATAGATGTTCCTGATTTCTCCAGCCTCCCGCCGGGCTAGGCTGCGCAATGTCGACGACGAGCGGCAATATATCTGCGTTTTCCGCGCGCGCTTTCTTCCAAAGCATGTCAGCTACGGCAGGATCGGAATCTATTGCGACCACAGCGGCTCCGATCTGCGCCGCCATCAGGCTGTAGACGCCGGCATTGCACCCAACATCGAGAACTCGTGAGGGTTTCGACCGATTCAAAACGGCTTCCACAAAATTTCTTTTTTGAATCGCCTGCGGCACCGTATACGAACTGCTCTGTTCATAAGACGTCCAAATCGACTGCCGTGGCGGGCCGTTGGCTGCATTTTCCAACTGTTTCCGGAGGGTCTGGTATAGCCGCCGAATCGCGTATTGCGCCCTTTCCGGACTGACGGAACGGGTACGGTAGCTGGAAGGTTTTACGACTCCACCTAACCACGTCGGTATTGTGGCCAATGTCAAGATGGGCGGAACGAGTTTCCTGATCGGTCCCGCCATCGCATAAACGGCTTCGGGATCGATGCCGTCGCGGTTCGCCAGAAACGTATTTTTCAGAGGAACGCCGAAATATCGCTCCGCAACAAGAGGAAGAAGAAAGTTGCGGACGAACTGGCTGTAGGCAAGCCATATAGGATCCCCTGGAGCGCGCTTTTCAAACGAAAGAACATCGACAAATACCGGCCAGGGGCCTCGAAACAAAATATTGTTCGATGCCGCGTCTTTAATTCCGAGCCCATGTGGTAAAGCGCGTTCTGCAAGTTCTAATGTGAGACGGCCGGCGGCCGCCAACATCCCGGGTGGCCATTCAAACGGATAGCTCGGAAATGGGATTCTTTCGTGTTCAAGGATCCGAAGGTGTTCTGTTTCCGAAATGATCCTAGTCGATACGATGGCGTCTTCTGCTTCCAGCTCTCTTGCAAGCGGCGATTGGAGAAAGCATGCGAGATCCTGCCAGCCGTCTGACGTGACCTCCCGAAGAACGCGGTTCGGACCGACAAGCGTCCGGCCGGAAGGATCACGAAACGAAACTGCGGCGCCGTGCATCAACTTCTCTCGGAGTCGCCGCTTCGCCAGCGCGTCATTCTTGAAAGGAGCTGGCGCACCGAGTTCCGGAAGTAGAAAACGAGACCGAACACCGCAGACAGAAACGCCTGCCATAACAGTGCGCCTGATCCTGGATCGATATACATTGCAACCGTCCCAAAATAAAAATGCGTTGGACCTTTGGTCACAGCGACACGTTTTGTCAAGAATCGTAAATTTTTGGAAGGCGGTCGAAGTACCGCTTCGCGAGTAAAAGCAATTTACGGGACGGCTCTCCTTCGACTATGATTGCCGCCATTTTTGTAGGAGTTGGAGTACCCACCGATGGCAGGAAGTCCCCGAACGTTTCGGAAAAACACGACTGTTAACAAGATTGCGATTGTTCTTATGCTCACACTTTTGGCGCTGGTCCAGCTTGCGGTTGCGTTTCAATTGGCCGTGCCGGAAGACATGCTCGTCGGCCGGGACTATGGCAATCAAATCCTGGTGCCTACAAATCAAATACTGACGTTAGCCGGCGAGCGCATTCAATTTGCGGGCTGGCCGTCTGATATGGTCTTAAGTCCCTCCGGCGGAGAGCTCGCCGTGCTGCTCGCGGGAGGAATCCAGCTGCTTTCACCAGAAGGTACGCTGCTGCGCCACATTCCGTTACACAGGACATCGTTCGGAGGAATCCAATTCACTCCTGATGGTCAGTCGATTATTGCAGGCCAATTAGATAAAACCGATTCGGTAGTGGCTGCAGACTCGGTGACTGGACAGATCACGACGCTGGCAACTTTTCCTGGTGGGTCGCTTCCCTCAGGTGTGGCGGTGGCCCCTTGGGGCAACCGGGTCTACGTTGCGCTGAATGGGCGCAATTTGGTTGCGGCTATCGATCCGGTGACTCGAAAGGTGGTGCGGATTGCGCCGACCGGAGTGGCCCCATTCGGTGTGGCGCTCACTCCAGATGGTACGCGGCTGTTTGTGTCCAACTGGGGCGGGCGGCGTCCGTTTTTCTATGAGCGCAGGGCCTATTCCGCCGGCACTCCGGTTCTGGTGGACAAGCGCGGAATTGCGGCCAGCGGCACCGTGTCGGTTCTTGACGCAGTGAATCTCAGACGGATTGCGGAAATCCCAGTAGGGCTGCATCCGTCCAGCCTTCACATCAGTCCCGACGGCCGCGTGCTCGCGATTGCAAATTCCAATAGCGATTCGGTCACCCTGATTGACACCGTCACACTGGATGTGCTTGAAACAATCCCGATCCCCGCTTTCCCCGAAGGTTATGCAGGAAGCAGCCCAACGGCAGTTGCGTTTAGTCCGTCTGGGAGGTGGCTGTACGTCGCATGCGGCGGCAACAACGCCATTGCCGTGCTGCAACGAGTACGTGCTCGGCCCGATTCCAGCGGAAGGATGTTCATGCTGGCAGGCTACGTACCCGTGGATTGGTATCCGGTTGCGCTTGCAGTCTCAACGGAAGCGAATGACAACGAAACCGTCTTTGCGGTAAACGCAAAAGGTATAGGGTCGCGAGCAGGCAGAGACACGTTCAACGTGAAGGGAATGACCCTCGGAACTGTCGTCTCGTTCACGGGCGGCGTCAAGAGCCTTTCGACCGCCACTGTACGTTCGAACAATGATCCATTCGCCGGGCGCGCACGGCGAGCCGAAGTGACAGACCTCAAGAGCTTAGGAATCGATCACGTGTTCTACATCATCAAGGAAAACAAAACATACGATCAGATTCTTGGGGATTTAGGGCAGGGCGACGGCGATCCCTTTTTGACGCAATACGGTTGGAATGTTACTCCAAATCATCACAGGCTGGCCCGCGATTTCGTCACGCTCGACAACTTTTACACGAGCGGCGTTGTGAGCGCCGATGGACACCAGTGGGTGACTCAATCGTTTGTCACAGACTATATCGAACGTGCCTTCGGCCGATGGCCGAGAAGCTATCCGTTCACCGGTAACGATCCTCTCGCATTTGCTTCGACAGGATTCCTATGGGACCACGCCCAACGCGCAGGCCTCGGCGTCCGGGTCTTTGGAGAGTTTGCCGTCATTGATCACGGCGGCCACCGGCCATGGCGCGATTATTATGCGGACGCGATAATGACCGGACCAAGCCGGACCGTCATAACCAACAGTTCGATCGCTTCGATGCGTTCCATCACCGAGCCTCGCTACCCGGGCTGGGCCTTGAACATTCCAGATGTTTACCGCGCCAAAGTCTTCCAGGAAAGGCTCCGTGGTTTTGAGCGTCAGCGCAATCTTCCGAACTTGGTCATCATTTTTCTTCCAAGCGATCACACGGCGGGCCTGCTGCCCGGCTATCCTAAGCCTGCATCGATGGTAGCTGACAACGATCTGGCTCTAGGCCAGATGGTTGAGGCGATCACCCACTCCAGTTACTGGCCAAGGTCGGCGATTTTTGTTACCGAAGACGATTCGCAGGATGGAGTCGACCACGTCGACGGCCACCGGACCGTGGGCCTGGTCATCAGCCCGTTCATCAAGGGAGGGCGCGTTGATTCCACGCACTACAATCAGATCAGCATGATCCGGACCATCGAAGAACTGTTGGGCATGCCGCCCATGAACAAGTTCGACGCAGCCGCTTTGCCGATGCGCTCGATCTTCACAACGGATCCCAATTTCCAGCCGTTCCGGGCATCGATCAATCAAGTTCCTTTGGATGATCTGACCTCCTCGACCGAGCGTCTCGACAAAATGGAACAACTCGCCGCGCTTCAATCTCAGGCGATGGACTTCACTCATCCCGATGCGGCTCCAGAGGACCAATTGAATCGCATCCAATGGCATCTCGCCAAAGGTTGGTCAACGCCATATCCGCGGATCATGCATAAGTGGGGGTGCGAGACCGATGAGGACGATGCTCCGGCTTCTCGGAAAATCACTAGCTTGGCAAGGAAGTGAGGCCGCTGGCACGCCGACCTGCAAGTGGCATCATTCCGAGCCACGCCGAGAAAACTTCGCGTTGATTCCCTTTGTCTGGTAGACATTCTCACGTGCTATCGACCAAATTTGCCCTACTCATTCCTTGTTGCGGCATGGCGGCCGTCACGGCGTGGCTCGTTAGCCGCGGGTTTCCATTCCTGAATGCAGTGGTCATTTCCCTATGTGTGGTAGCGGTTCTTGGCGGCATGCTCGTCTTCGGAACCGGCAACCGACTTGAAGATCTCCAAAAGCTCCTGATCGCAAGACCGGCACGCGTTTTCGCAATCATCGCTGCTCTATTCGTGCTGCATCTCCTGTACGCGATTGCCACGAACACGGCTCGGCCACAACGCCTCATTGTCATGGCACTGTATCTATCGTTTCCTTTTCTCTTATTGACGAAACAGCGTGGTGAGTCAAAGGCCTCATGGCTGGATCTTGCGGCCATTCTCTGGATGTGGTTGCCTTTAGAGCTCGGACTGGTGCGCCGGCTAACTGCAGCTTCATCCGCAAGCGGCGCCGATTTCCACTATGCATTCGCGGAAGGGCTTGCGATCAACGTGGGAATCATTGCGTTTGGCGCCTGGCGTCGTTTGCGCGGCATTGGCTATCGATTTGAGTTCAACCAGAAGACGGTTTCGGCCGGGCTAATCTGCTTCCTGCTTTTTGCGGCGATTGCTATTCCCCTCGGATTCGCAATTCACTTCATTCGATACAGCTTTCAATTGAACAAGTTGATTCTTGCGCCTGCAACATTCCTTGGAATCTTTCTGTTCACCGCGATTCCCGAAGAGTTCCTGTTTCGCGGGCTTATTCAGAATTGCCTTGAACGCATGGCCGGACGCAGGATTCTCGGTCTCATGCTCGCATCCTTGGTTTTCGGAGCATCTCACCTCAACAATGGCCCGCCGATACCCAACTACAAATATTTTTTCATGGCAAGTGTCGCAGGCGTCTTCTACGGAATTGCGTGGCAGCGAACAGGTAGCTTAACGGCTTCAGGCGTCACACATGCGCTCGTGGATACCGCCTGGAGCGTGCTGTTTCGTTGACATCGCTAACACAGACCAGAAAAAACCTGCAACACGCCACCTGTAACCGGCGACTATCTCTGGTGTGAGCCAAAGCCGGGACGATTTCTACAAGGAAGCGACGGCCACTTACGGCGATGCCCTGGATCGGCTTGTCCGCGCTTATGAGCTCGACTCGGAAAAACGGCGCGATCTTCTACAGGAGATTCTTTTGGCTTTGTGGCGCAGTTTCGAAAAGTTTGAAGGGCGATGCTCTTTACGTACGTGGGTCTATCGTGTCGCCCACAACATCGCCACCTCGCACGTGATTCGACAGCATCGGACAAACTCGCGCCTGGTGAGTCTGGAAGAGATCGAGACCATGGCCCAACAAAGTGACGCGCATGCCGCTGACCAGTTGGATCTTGAACGCCTTTTGCAATTGATTCATCAGCTGAATCCACCGGATCGGGAACTCATGCTGCTGTATCTGGAGGATCTCGATGCAGGAGCAATCGGAGAAATCATGGGAATTTCGGCGGGCAACGTTCGAAGCAAGATTCATCGGATTAAAACGATACTGGCCCGCCGCTTCCATGCGGGAGGCCAACCATGATGGAAAGAACTGATGCCAATGACGTGAAGCTTATCTGGCAAAGCCAAAGAAGGGAGCATTCCACAATGTCGGCAGAGGAACTTCGTGTTAAAGCCGAAGCGATTCAGGCAAAGGTTCACCGCAACCTTATCGTCGCATTCGTCCTCGGGGTTTTTGTTCTTGTCTTTTGCACGATCGCGATAGCGGAGCTTAAAAACGCACCTGGACGCCTGGTTGCGGCCGCGTTCATCGTTCTGACTTGCGTGATCACATATCGGGCCTATGATCGCCTGTGGTCACGGCCGACCTTATCAGCCGGCACTGCATTAAATGCCTGCTTGGATTCTTATCGCGCAGAACTTAAAGCTCAATATCGTTCAATCGCTGTAGTGTGGCGGTTTCTGGTGCCGATCGTCCTCTTTGCATTCCTGACCTGGAATGTCCTCTTCAGGACGAGTCCTCCGGTTCCGAGGCTCGCTTTACCAGCCGTACTTATCCTGATCTTGCTAGGACGTCGGCTCGCTGTCCACAAGTACAAGCAGAAGGTGAGCGCATTAGATGAATTCGAGAGAGAGGAATCGTAATGTTACGGCCACTGATGTTAGGAACATTGGTCTTTATCGGTTGCTTTGCCGGTCTTTTGTGGCTGCTGCGTGACGTTATCAATTGGGTCGTAGCGGTTTTGAATGCGACGCATTAGAAACAACTAGCGCGTCCGCGCTGGCTACTGAGGCTTGGCAAAAATGGTTTTCTTTCCCGGCATCGGCAATTTATTGCGTTGGTCAGCATTGAGAACCTGGAGAATGCTAACCAGCATCCTGGAATTTGCTTTCTCCAGTTCTGCCCGAGCGTCCGCTATACGATCAATCTGCGTAAGAATTTTTCCTTCTACCTCCGATGCCGGCTGATTGGGCGTCAACAAAGGCTCCAGGATGAGCTCTTCCTTTTGGAGTGACGCCGTCAGATCGATCAGCTTCAATCGATATTGCTGAAAGATTTCATCCATCTTTTTTTGCTGATCAGTAGAGAGATCCAGGAGCTTGATCCACTCCGGATTGCGCCAAAATGTCCCTTTTACCGTGCTTTGCAGGGAAGTCAGAGGCGAAACGGTATCCGTCTTTAGAAGCCCGCGTTTCTGAAGTTGTGCCACCGATTCGAGGCGCTTCTGCATTTCTATCGCTTTGATTTCATCAGGGGAAAGGTTCTGCGGCACCGGCTGTGCAAACAGCGTAGTGCTGGTTAGTACGAACATGAAACACGCAGTTATTCTGAACATTTTCATTAGCGGTCTCCAACTTTGTCGGCGGAAGTGTCCGAAAGCAACTGCATAAACGGTTCGATAGGGGAAGCAACCGTTCGAGACAGATGTGCATTGACCTGCTCGAGCAAGACCGCGTCCTCGGAACTGTCCGCTTCTCGATAACGGTGACCGGCGTTTTTATAGAGTGGAACGACAATCAGAATAATCACCGCAGCAGCAACCAACGCCCAACGGAGCGGACCCAGCCTCCGGGCTGATGATCTATCGCGAAGGAATTCGGTGTCCGGAACACACGTCGAGCCGAGCGCTTCGGCCCAGTGCTGCACGGAGTGACTGAACGCCAGTAGTATTTCCTGTAGTCGTGATAACTCTCGTTCGCATTCTGCGCAGCTGCCGGCGTGCTGCTCTTCTGCGGACGTACCATCCCCTGCCAGCAACCTGGAAATCTGTTCCGACGATAGATGGTTTGTCATTTCAGACTCCGCATCCTTTTCCGCACCGATTGCACCGCCCGGAAGAGATGCACTTTGACGGCTCCTTCTGTCAGTCCTGTGGCGGCCGCAATCTCGAGGAGCTCCATGTCTTCAACAAATCTAAGGAAAAAAACGGTTCGTTGTCTTTTCGACAAAGTGACTGTGGCTGCCCAAATGGCCTCAACCTGTTCCCTGACAAACGTCTTTGCTTCCGGCGACATGTCGCGATCAGGTAACCAATCGCTGATGGAGCGGGTATCGACAGACGATGAGACCGTTCGCTTCCAGAATCGAAGCCGTCTGTTGCGGCCGTAATCTCGAACCAGATTCACAGCAATTTGTATGAGCCAGGTGTTCACACTGGAATCGCCGCGAAACCGGTTTCGAGCTCTGTAGGCCCGCCAGAAACAATCTTGCGTCAGCGTCTGAGCCGCATCTGTATCGCGTACCGACGCAAGCACAAACCGAAAGACCCGCGGCCAATAGATCTGCACCAATCTGTCAAAGTCCTGAAGCTCGACAATAGGGCTTTCCATTGTCGTGGCGATGAACTCGGAAGCGGCAGCAGGATCCATCAGTCCGAAGTAGACGTTCTTTTGCTCACCGAGGTTGACAGTAAAGAACTGGTGTTTTGAGTTATGAGTTTTGAGCCGGATTTACTCAAAACTCATAACTCATAACTCAGAACTCAAAACTCCTGCCTCAGTTCTGGGAGGGCTTCTCAGCGACGTCGATGACTAACAATTCGACTGGCACCCTGCGAGGTTCTAACTTGAGTCCAAGTTGTTGCTGCAGTACCGAGGAGAGGGATTCTCCCGGCTCCCATGCCAACCTGAAATCGTAAAACCCTTTGAGTCCGGTTTGGTCGATCACCGGCCCACTCTCGGGCAAGTTCGCCAGAGCGTTGGCAAGCTGAGACATCGTGGTCCTTACGCCTGTGATCGTATTCTGGTCCAGATTCTTTCGCTCAATCGCGTCAGGTTTAAAGATGTTGGCGCCTGTTATCCTTAGCAGGCCTTTACCGTCGCCACTGGATTCCTTGAGTTTCAAACCATTCTTTGTCATGACCAACGCGTATCCCGGGCGTTCAATCGTTTCGCGATCCAATTTCAAGCGAAAGCGATCTGCAAGAAGATTCTGCAGCATCAACAAGAGTTGCTCCTCGGTGACCGGACCATTTTCAGCCTTGGCTTCAACGTCGAATCTTGGAGATTCCCGAACCCAGTCTGGCCCGCCTTTGATGTTTTGAACCTGGATGCGGTAGGCAATTGCGATTAGATGGGTAAGAAGTGCGCCGGATATCACACAGCGGCCGAGAGGTATCGTCGCCTGCGGACCATCCGGCGCGGACTTGCTATCGATCCCATGACACCCACCCCTCCAGCCGTTCGATGATGCGTTCGCCTTGACTGAAGCCACTTCGAATTCATCGGGTGACTGAGCATCAGCCGGCGGTGTAGCGAAGCAAGCGAGCACCACGAAGGAAGCAAGTTTGTGTCTCACAATATTCTCCCGGGCCACGTAGACGAGTTGTTCCACGAACGCGTTAACAGGGTCGATAATTTCACCTCTCGCAGGGTTGACAACCCCTACTGTACGGGAGTCTACTTGTCTTCAATTTAATCGCGTACTGACACTCGTTTTGCGAAGCGTCGCGCTGAGGCGTGACCGTTCGGGAGGTCCATATGTTCAAGACAATGTATCTTCAACTCGCGGTGGTTGCTTTTGCCGCGGCAATGGTGTTTGCGCTGGCCGGGGTGCAGGGGCAGGTCGCGCCTCAAGCGGCGGTCGCAGTCGACAATGATGATATTGGCGGTGTGGTTACGGGCCCCCGTGGTCCGGAGGCGGGCGTCTGGGTTGTCGCAGAAACCCGCGAGACCCAAACGCGGCTCATCAAAATCGTAGTGACGGATGACCGCGGGCGCTATCTCATTCCGGATCTGCCCAAGGCGAACTATGACGTTTGGGTCCGCGGATATGGTCTCGTCGACTCCGCAAAGGTCAAAACAGCGCCGGGCAAGAGCCTGAACCTGACAGCCGTTGCAGCGCCGGGACCCAGTGCCGCCGCAGCGTATTATCCTGCGCAGTATTGGTTTTCGTTGCTGCAGCTGCCGCCTGCACGGGATTTTCCCGGCACGGGAGCTGGTGGAAACGGCATCTCGGAAAGTATGCGAAGCCAGGGCGAATGGATTCGCAATGTCGTGAACACCGACGGGTGCACGGGCTGCCATCAGCTGGGCAACAGAGCGACACGCGAGATTCCTGAAGCTCTTGGCCGATTCCAGAACTCCACTGCCGCCTGGGACCGCCGCATTCAGTCGGGCCAAGCCGGCAATGGCATGAGTTCCAGGTTCACGCAAGTTGGCCGGCAGCGTGCCTTACAGATGTACGCGGATTGGACGGATCGAATTGGCGGCGGCGAATTGCCGACAGTTCAGCCGCAGCGCCCGCAAGGGAAAGAGCGCAACGTTGTGATCACAATGTGGGACTGGGCTGATCCGAAGGCATATCTGCACGATGAAATCGCGAGCGACAAACGGAATCCGACCGTCAATGCGAACGGTTTGATTTACGGAGCGCTGGAAGCCGCCGCGGATTACGTTCCCGTTGTCGATCCGATGCGCAATACCGCGAGCCAGATCAAGCTAACGGTTCGCGATCCGAAGACTCCGAGTGAGGGCGATACGAAACCCATGGCGTCCTCGCCGTATTGGGGCGACGAAGCGATCTGGACTAGTCAGGCAAATGCCCACAGCTTCTCCATGGACAAGGAAGGGCGGGTGTGGATCGCAGCCCGAGTCCGCCAGAATCAGACCCAGCCGTTCTGCCGCGAAGGCTCCAGCCATCCGTCTGCCAAGCTGTTTCCAATCACCCAGAGCGGACGGCAGATTCAGCTCTACGATCCCAAGACGAAGCAGGTGAGCACGGTCGATACCTGTTTCGGGACGCATCATCTCAACCTGGACAACAACGACACGCTCTGGTTCTCCGGCAGCGGCGTCGTCGAAGGTTGGTTCAACACGAAGGTTTATCTGGAAACCAAAGACGAGGCCAAAGCGCAGGGCTGGACTCCGTTTATCCTCGACACTAACGGCAACGGGAAGCGAGACGCCTACGTGGATGTCGACGATAAGGTCGATCCGACAAAGGATAAGCGAATCAATGCCCCGTTCTATGGTGTGGCGCCGAGTCCTGTTGATGGCGCGATCTGGGGCTCGACCTTGGGCATGCCGGGCGCAATTGTTCGCCTGGTGCCTGGATCGAACCCGTCGGAAACCGCGCTAGCCGAAATCTACGAAGTACCGTTTAATGATCCAAAAGCATCCGGCAAAGGTTTTGCTCCGCGCGGTATGGATGTCGATAGCCACGACGTTGTCTGGACGGTACTCTCCAGCGGACAACACGCCAGCTTCGATAGGCGCAAATGCAAGGGCCCGCTTAATGGACCGACAGCAACAGGCAAACACTGTCCCGAAGGGTGGAGCTTCTATGCGCTGCCCGGTCCGAATTACAAGGGCGCTGTGGATTCCGCGAGCGCAGACTCCGCCTACTATGACTTCGTAGATCGCTTTGACATGCTCGGGCTCGGCAAAGATATACCGCTCGCGACGGGCAACGAATCCGAAGCGCTTCTCGCGTTGGTTGACGGCAAATTCGTGAGTTTACGCATTCCGTACCCGATGGGTTTCTACGCAAAGGGAATCGACGGCCGGATTGACGATCCTCGCGCTGGTTGGAAAGGGAAAGGTATCTGGACGACCTTTGCGACGCGCACTCCATTCCACGTCGAAGGCGGAAAAGGTACCACTAGCAAAATCCTCAAATTCCAGGTCCGCCCAGACCCGCTCGCGAAGTAGGTTTTTAGCGACGATGCTGCCAAGCCAATCCCCTCCTCGTGAGGAGGGATGGCTTGCGGCATCGCCGCAGACGGGGGGGCGCTCACACCGAAACTTGGCTCGTGAGCGACCCGCCGCCTTGCTCCAAAAAGTTCCATGCTAGAATCATCGCTCTCGATGAGCCGTCTAAAACAGCAATCCGCTCCCGTCATTCTTGTCCTGCTCGGTTTACTCACCGCAACAGCTAATGCCCAATCGTCACGGGCGAAATTGGAAGGTATGTGGAGCGACCCGCCTGCCACTGCAGTCGGTACGTTTTGTTTCTTTTCATGCACGGACGTCGGCCTCGATCGGCTTAACAAGTTGCTCGATGATCCTGCGAACGATGCCCGTCCTGCCATGCAACTGATTGCTCAAGCCAAAACTGTAGAGGGCGATTACATCCGAGGTCTGTTCACGCCTGAGGCGCTGAAGCATTTTCCGCTCGATCCGCTGAAGGATCCTGGCTATCTACGATGCGAGCCATGGGGACTGGCGAGACAAATGTTCGCGCCGCATCAATTCGAACTCCGGCAAAACGGGAGGGATCGCATCGATCTGCGGTATGGAGAATGGGCAGCACGGCGGACTATCTATATGGATGGTCGCAAACTTCCGGCCAACATCAAGCCCGGCAAGATGGGATATTCGATCGGTCGCTGGGACGGTGAAACATTGATCATCGAAACGTCGGGTATTGAGGCGAACATATTTGAATCACTGGCAGTCGGAGGCAACACAGGAGGTGGAACCCTGCACAGCGATCAACTGCGGGTCGTCGAACGCTATAGTCGTTCATCCGACGGAAAAACTTTACTGCTTACCGCAACTCTTGAAGACCCTGTCACGTTCCGCGGGCCCCTGGTGCTCAAGAAAATCTGGAGCTGGGCGCCGGATCAAAAGATCACGCCTTATGACAGCTGCGAACCGGCCGAATCCAAAAAGGGAGCCAAGCCATGAGATGGCCACGGATAGGGCTCTGGATCTTTCCGATACTGCTGCTGTGTGGAAGAGTCAGTTATTCGCATCATTCTTTTTCGGCTGTATATGACGGCACAAAGGAAACCACGGTCGCGGGTGCCGTGACTCAGTTCCGCTTTGTAAATCCACACGCGATGATGTACCTCGATGCGACGGATAGTTCAGGCAAGGTCGTCAAGTGGGTGGTCGAATTTGACGGCAGGCTGAATCTATCTAACGTCGGATGGACGGCTGATTCCATCAAATCCGGCGAGCGAGTGACCGTAACGGGCAATCCGTCCCACACGGAATCCAACAGACTGTTCTTTCGTAAGCTGGTTCATGCCGATGGCACGGAACTCGTTCGCGGTGCCCAGCGCCTGAACGCCATTGAGGAAGACCGGCGGCAACGCGCCCAACAACGGGATCAACAGAAGTGAACGCGGAATGTTCCTGACGTACGGCGACTGTAACTTAATCGTAATATTCAGGCGACTTCTTGAGTTTTGCGCTCGCCACGGCGTCGTGCTGGATCCAGAGCTGCGCTTTCGCATTCTTCACGAACGCCTCGATCATCTCGCGGCTCTTCGCAGTCTGCTCCTTGTTGAAGTCGAAACCCGGAACAATTTTGAGTTTCAATTCTTCAGGGTAGTGATAGAGATCGCCCGAGAGAAGAATAGGTCCGCTTTTGGCGAGCTTCAGGAATAAAGATTGATGCCCTGGTGTATGCCCCGGTGTGAATTTGATTACGACGGTGCCGTCGCCGAAGACATCGTAGTCCTGGCTCTCGAGTAGCTTCGTCTTACTCTTCTCCAGATCACCAAACAGTGCCACGTTCGGAGTAGTTGGGCCTGGCGTCGCGCCGGTGTTTTTTGTGAACATCGCGTCGCGCTCGACCTTCTGTACGATCCAGGTCGATCCAGCGAACGCGTTGGCATTTGCGACGTGATCGCCGTGATAGTGCGAGAGGGCCAGATAAGTGATATCCGCGGGTGTGTACCCGAGGGCAGCGAGCTGAGGCAACAACGGCTTGGTGACAGTGAAGGCCCCCTGTGTTGCAGGACCAGGAGCCTTAAAGTCTTTGTCTGAAATCTCCCCGGTATCCCACATTAATGTTCCACGCGGGTGCGCGATCAGGTAGCACGGCGTGAACATCTCCGTCGTCGCCAGCTGCCCCGGCTGAAATCCAAACGCAGTTTCACCGACTCCGGTGATTTTGCCGCAATCGAGAATATACAAGCGGACTGATTTCGGAGGTTCAGGCCGGCCCTTCTGCTGTGCCGTTGCGGACATAGCGGTCAAAGCGACTGCGACAAGTAAAAAAGAGCACAAATTTCGTCTCAACATGGCAGGCATATTACTGCTTCATAACTTGGATGTCACCACAAAGACACAGAGACACAAAGGTCTGGCGGCTGAAGGAAAGTAAACACTCGATTACGCCGCCAGACCTTTGTGTCTCTGTGTCTTTGTGGTGACATCCCTCTTTAATCAGGATGCAGGACCGCGGTAGTACGATGTGAATACTTCCTGGTATTTGCCGCCACTATTCGAGATGACCTTATAAGCCGTCCCGACGCGATAACTGGCTTCCACGACAAACTCGTCGTTACCGTCCTGATCGAGATCGACAGACGCGATGAAATAGGCGACGTACGGGTCGTCCGGTGTGGATGGTTTGTAGATGTAGAGCGGCTGAAGCCGTCCGTTTTCCTCGAGGAAAATTCCCCATGGATGTGAGCCCATTGTTGTGTCCGGATGGCTGTAATTAAGAAGCCAAAGTTTGTTGATGCGATTGTGAATCAACGCTTCAATAGAAGTGCCGTAGAGATACCGCTGCTGCCCATCTGAGGAATTGTCATCGAGTAGTTCCTTTGCGGATAAGTAGCCCGCAGGCAGGTTCGTAGGATCCTCTACCGGCAATAGATTCTCCCACTTCGTCTCCGACAGTTTCGTGTGGATTTGGAGCTTTCCTTTTAGCGGCCCAGCAAAACCGAATATCAAGTCTTCCGCAGCCGGCTCTCTTCGCAGACCAAGAAACGGATTGACGGCCATGGCAGGTAGAGAAACCAGATGGTAGCCGCCTTCGTTGGACGCCAGGCGCCTGCCCATAAATACCCCGAGGGCCTGAAAGGACTTACGATTTGTCTTACCCCGCAAGTCCAGAATCGTCCATTGGCGCGGATTCACGAGCCGCTCCTTCTGAAGAGCCACGCTGGAAAAAGGAAGTAAAGCAAGACCCAACTCCAGCAAAGGACGCGGCAAGACGCGCTCCGCTTCTTGAAGCGCCGATTTGACATTGCTTTCCGGATTCAGTTCCGCCGACTCGAGTATGAGAGCATTGCCCAAATCGAAACCAATGCGCCACTGCAATTGACGCGGTTCCGGCGTGAACGGAACCGGAGTCGGCGCGGGAGCGTCGTCGATTTGCGCAAATGCAAGTGCTGCCACAGCGAGGAAGCAGCCGAGCGGTATAGCCGATTTCGTCATGGCTGCCGCACTGTGAGGGTGAGCGTGTAAGGCCCGGTGGTGTTTCGTTGGCTCGAGACCTGGACGTAGTAGGTCATGTTCGATTGCGCAAGAAACGAAAAGTCGATATCGGCTCCAGGACGACGGACATATTCATCCGTTTTTTCCTGAACAAT
>DATFXZ010000646.1:0-13492 GCA_035315305.1 Terriglobia bacterium
GATCCTTGCGCGCGCTTTGGAAGGCGAAGAGATCTCCTGGCAGGACGGCCTACGACTCTGTCAGACGAGCGGAACCGAATTCCAGGCGACTATCGCCGCCGCTGACGAATTGCGGCGGCGTCAGGTCGGTGAAATTGTTACGTACGTCGTCAATCGGAATATCAACTTCACGAATGTCTGCGTGAAGCATTGTGGGTTTTGCGCGTTCAGCCGCACATACCGAAGCGAACAAGGATATCTGCTTCCACTGAATGAGATTCTTCGACGAGTCGGAGAAGCCGCGGCAATGGGTGCAACCGAAGTCTGCATTCAGGCCGGCTTGCCGCCCGAGATGGACGGCAACTTCTACGTCGAGCTCACCGCTGCCGTGAAAAAGAATTTTCCAGATGTTCACATCCATGCATTCTCACCTGAAGAAGTCCTGTACGGCGCGACACGTTCCGGCACATCGATCCATGACTACCTAGTTGCGCTGAAAGCTGCTGGACTCGGCTCGCTACCGGGTACGTCCGCTGAGATCCTCGATCAAGAAATCCGAGACGTGATCTCTCCGGGCCGCATTACCGTAAAGCAGTGGGTAGAAATCATCACAACCGCGCACAGTCTCGGAATTCCTACGACCTCTACGATCATGTATGGTCATCTGGAAACGCCCATTCATTGGGTGAAACACATGAACCTGCTGCGGGATATCCAGCACGAGACGCATGGTTTCACGGAATTCGTTCCGCTGTCGATGATTTACCAGGAAGCACCGATGTATCACAACCGCCTTGCTCCGACTCTGCGAGCCGGACCCAGCGGAAATGAAGTCGTAAAGATGCACGCTGTTGCCCGACTGATGCTTGGGGCTTCTGTGCGCAACATTCAATCGTCGTGGGTTAAAGAAGGACCGAAGCTTGCGCAATACCTATTGTCAACCGGCGCGAACGACGTCGGTGGGACATTGATCAACGAAAGCATTTCGACGTCTGCAGGAGCGCAATTTGGCCAACTCGTTCCGCCTCGGGAATTGCGTCGGTTGATTCGAGACGCCGGCCGAACTCCCGCACAACGAAAAACGAATTACGATCTGTTGAAAGTTTATTCCGTAGAAGATAACGAAGTGAGTGCGCTCGATGATGTGTCGGATGGCGAGGCGCGATTCGGTTCCTATCACAAGCTTGCTGCTTCGAATGAGTTCCGTTTTCACCAGTAGGCGTCCGCCTTTAGCGGACGCGGCCGAGCGGTCCACAGTTTATACTGCGAATATGGGTCAGGTTTCCCCGGTTTTTACCGAATACGAACAGCAGGTCATTCGGGAGCTCGCGATGCATCGCGTCCAGCCAAACGCCATTCAACGTCTGCTGGAAAATGTCGGTAAGCCGATGGTGAAACTCATGAACTTCGGCCGTGCATCGCAGAGCCGAACTGTCCGCGGCCTTTCCGAGCATATTCACGGCTGGATAGAAGAAGGCCTGATCAAGACGTTTCGGGCGGCGAACAGACTCGCGAATACGAAGGACATCGTTAAGCGATATGCGGCGCGAGGCATTCAAGTGGGCGACGACTTTGAATCGCTTCGATTCATGCCGCTCAGCCAACTCGATGCAGTCGCCGACTCGTTTCGCCTCGGGAGCTCGCTCTTGCTGGGCGCCGAAGGGGCGTTGCTCGGCAGCGCCACAACGTTAGCTGAAGGCATTCCCGGCGCGCAGCTCGTCATTCCTTCGTTGATCTTGACCGACGTCACGTCATCGATGACGCTTTTGTCTCGCCATACTTGCCGCATTGCAACCGCGTATGGATATTCTTCGAAGAAAGCGGAAAATCTTCCCCATCTCATGGCCGCCATGGCGCCACAGACCGAGAGTAGTGACGAAGGATATCTCGCCCTGAAAACCGCAGTCGTGACGTCTATCCGCGAATCCGGTCAATTCATGGCGCGCTCGGCCAGCGTGGTACTCGACCGGCAGTTACTGGAACGTGAAGCCCCGCAGATGATCCGGCTTATCACTTATGTGGCCGATCGGCTCGGCATTGTCATCACGCAAAAGGAACTTGGCGTTCTTGTCCCCATCGCCGGGGCGGTTTTGAACAGCAGCATCAACGTTGCGTTTCAGCAGGTTGGGCATCAAACAGCAAAGGATTACTTTCGACGCGCGATTCTCGAGGATCGATATGGCGAAGATCTTGTCGCCTACGCCATCCAACAGGAAATCGCGGTACTGCAAGAACGCCGCAATTGACAATTCGTAATCATCCCTGATTCAAGGCATTATCTTCCTCATATGATCCCGATTGTTGCGATTATTCTGTTGATCATCGTCAATGGCATTTTCGTGATGGCTGAAATGGCGGTGATCTCGTCCCGCAAACCGCGCCTACAACAGTTTGCAAACGAGGGAAGTCGTGGTGCGCAAACGGCTCTCGAGTTGGCTGGCCACCCCGATCGATTCTTGGCAACCACGCAAATCTTTATCACGCTCATCGCAATTCTGACCGGCGCCGTCGGTGAACGCACGCTAACGGAGCGGCTTTCCTCCAGGCTTTTGCAGGTACCCAGGCTTGCCCCGTATAGCGAGAACATTGCATTTGCCATCGTCGTCGTCGCGATCACATATGTGTCTTTAGTCATTGGTGAACTGGTGCCGAAGCGCCTGGCCCTATACAACCCGGAACGCATCGCATCTGCAATGGCGTCGTTGATGAATTTCTTTTCCCGCGTCGGTGGTCCGGCTGTTGCGCTGATCAGCGGCTCAACACGCGTCGTTATGGGAGTGCTTCGCCTTCACCCTCCGGAAGTTCCGCCGGTGACGGAGGAAGAAATCAAGGTAATGATGGAGCAAGGAACCGAAGCGGGTGTATTCGAAGAAGCCGAGCACGATATCGTTAAGAGCATCTTCAAACTCGGCGATCGCGGCGTCAGCGCTCTGATGAGGCCCCGACGTGATGTAGTCTGGTTGGACCTGGACGATCCTTTTATCGAGAATCAGAAGAAACTGGCGTCTTCGCTCTATTCACGATTTCCCGTCGGACAAGGCAGTCTAGACAATGTACTCGGCATCGTCCAAACAAAGGACCTACTCACGCGCTGCCTTGCGGGCGCGAAAATGGACCTGAAAGATAATCTCCGCCCGCCATTGTTCGTTCCCGAAGCGCTCCCTGCTCTGAGACTCCTTGAAATGTTCAAGAAATCGCGTACGCATATGGCTCTTGTGGTCGACGAGTATGGCGGTGTGGAAGGACTGGTCACGTTGAACGATATTCTGGAGGATCTTGTCGGCGATGTCGCATCCGTAGACATGCCTGAGGAACGGCAGGTGTATCAGCGGCCGGATGGTAGCTGGCTTATCGATGGCAAGCTCCAAATCGACGATCTCAAAGAAGTCTTAAAACTGTCCAAGCTCCCGGATGAGGAGTCGGGCAGCTATCAGACACTCGGCGGGTTGGTGATGCTCCAGGTCGGACGCGTGCCTGTGACCGGAGACGCGTTTGAAACCGAGGGCTACAAGTTCGAGGTCGTGGATATGGATGGGAAGAGGGTGGATAAGGTCTTGGTTACAAAGCTCGCAGAACCGGAGACGGAGGTGTCTGGTGAAAATTGATCGATGCTCGAAGGTAGGTGGGAGGCCGGACCCCAGGCGCGCGGGGTTTCAGGGGTTGACTGGGATCGAACAAGGCGGGGGGCAGAGTAAGACTGCGCCTGTTACGGGAACCCGGCCTAATTTGCAGTAAGAAACTCTTTTCACAAATTCCATTCTCTCCACCGCAATGTGCAGTTTCGCTGCCACCACGCGAGTAACTGAATACACGGGCTGTTGGCGCGACGGTGTGTAGCCGGGTTCCACACCGTGATGAATCGTGGCGAAGTTTTGGTGGTTGGCTACCACCTACCGGAGGGCCTGCTCCAACATCGTGGAGGCATCCGTCTTCTCGTCGCGGTACTTTACGATTACAGGGGTATAGAGCGAGATGTCGTGATTGGCAGCGAATGTGACGGTTGCCGGACGAGATCCGGGAACAACAACAGCCCCAGTAGGTATGGTCAACGGAGCTTCGGCGGTTTTGCGATAAATTGCCTTGCGTACCAGATCGTAGACAGGAGTGCCGCCGGTCAGGATCACGCCGGGTGCGAGCACAGCGCGAGACTCGACCAGAACTCCTTCATAAACACCGCAGTTGCCGCCGATGAACGCATCATCTTCCACAATGACGGGCAAAGCGCCAGGAGGTTCCAGCACACCGCCGATCTGTGCAGCCGCAGACAAATGAACGCGCTTCCCGATTTGCGCACACGAGCCAACAAGCGCGTGGGAATCCACCATCGAGCCTTCATCGACGTAGGCGCCGATGTTGATGAACATCGGGGGCATGCAAATGACATTTCGGGCCACGTATGCGCCGTCTCGTATCGTTGATCCTCCCGGAACAACGCGTACACCGCTGGTTTCATTCAATGGTTTTGGCGGAAGCGTATCTTTATCGAAGAATCGGAACTCGCTTTGAACAGACCGGTCTTCCGTCACTCCGATCTTGAAGGCGAGCAGTATTCCCCGCTTCACCCAAATGTTGGTCTTCCAGCCGCCGGCAGTCTTTTTTGCTGCGCGAAATTCGCCGCGGCTGAGGCCGGCGCGGAATTCCCGTACAACAGACAAGCCCTGCGCCCTGGCATCCTCGACCGGCAGCGCGAGCAACCTTTCGATCTCGTGTTCCAGTGCCATCGTGCCTACGACCTGCCTGCAGGTTGTAGCAGACCCAATTCTTCGACCACCTTCGCAACCTTCTCCCGGTTTGCAGATGTGATGCGAACCAGCGGCAGCCTATAGTTCTCCTCAATCAAACCCATCATCGCAAGTGCAGCCTTTGCAGGAATGGGATTCGACTCTATGAAATTCACGTTCATCAACGGAAGGAGCTTGTAATGAAGTTCTCGGGCCTTCTCGACATTTCCCTGCAGCGCGGCGTCGATGATCGCGCTCATCATAGCCGGAGTCTCATTCGAGACCACCGACACAACGCCGTCTCCTCCAAGAACAACAATTGCGAGCGCGAGCGCATCGTCGCCGGACAGCACTCGGAACTCTGGGGGCGCCTCGCGAATGATGTCCATGATCTGGCCGAGATTGCCGGAAGCTTCCTTGACCGCGACGATATTGCGAATCTCCGCCAGTCGCAGCATCGTTTTCGCTTCGATATTTCCACCGGTACGGCCGGGAACGTTATAAACGATCACCGGAATGTCATCGGCCTCAGCGATGGCCTTGAAGTGTTCATAGTATCCCTGCTGAGTCGGCTTGTTGTAATAGGGTCCAACGGAGAGCACACCATCGGCACCCAACCTCTTAGCGCGCTTTGTCATCTGGATTGCTTTGGCAGTGGAGTTGCTTCCGGCGCCCACGATGACCGGCACTCGCTGTCGCGATTGCTCGATGACGATTTGAACAACTCTATCCGTCTCGTTTTCATCGAGCGTCGCGCCTTCGCCCGTGGTTCCGCATGGGAGCAACATGTCGACATGGCCGTCGATTTGGAAATCAACAAATCGGCGAAGCGCTTTTTCGTCGACAGAACCATCCGATTTAAACGGCGTAATCATCGCCGTTCCCGTTCCTTGAAACCTTTTCTTTGTCATAGAGTCACGTCATCCATTGTATAGATGCCCTTACGTCCGCGCAGCCATCTCGCGGCCGCGAGAGCTCCCAGAGCGAAGCCACGCCGGCCTTTCGCAACATGTGTCAGTTCGATCAGATCGGCCTCCGAATCGAAACCGACCGTATGTGTACCTGCAACCACGCCGGCCCGGGTCGCGGATATGTGCAGCATCTGGGGGCTAATCTTTCCATCCGGAGGTTTCCCCAGAATCTCCTTCTTTCGATCGATCGCATCCACCAGAATCTGCCCTAATCGAAGGGCTGTTCCACTGGGGCTGTCCACCTTTTGGCGATGATGAATTTCGTGCACAAAGGGATCGTACTCTGTTGCACGGTTCATCAATTCCGCTGCGTGGCGCACTATGCGAAAAAAAACATTCATACCGAGCGAGAAATTTGCGGAATACAGCAGGCCCGAATCCTTCACAATGCCTCTTAACTCCGGGAGGTGTTGATACCAGCCGGTTGTGCCGACCACAATGTCCCGCTTCGCAGCGACTGCAGCACGAATGTTGGAGAGAACTGCCTCAGGCATCGAGAAGTCGATACATACGTCCACATCCCCCAATGCATCGGCTTGTACTTCGCTCCCCAACTCAAACACACGCGCGATCGTCTCGCCCTGGTCGCGTGCAACCGCCTCAATTTCGCGTCCCATTTTGCCCAAGCCAATGAGTGCGATTTTCATGATAAAAGCATTCGAACGAGCCGCTCGTACAACTCGACGCCCTCCATCAACTCTCGCTTGCTGATTTTCTCGCCGGCGGTGTGGGCATCGAGAATCGAACCGGGCCCAATTAGCAGACGCTTCCCTGCGTTCCCAAGGTGTGGTGCGTCGCTGCCGAACGACACGACGGTCGTTCGAAATCCGTCGAGAACATGTAACACGAGAGGATCCGATGCTCCGACGACCTCCATAGTAGCCCGATTTCCAACAGCGCGCCGCAACTTCTCTTCAACGCTGCTACGCGGTTCCACCGTTCGGATCATGACGGATGCGTTCGCCCTCCCTGGCACGATGTTTGCAGCTTCTCCTCCGTGAAACACTCCGATATTAAAGGTGCCCTTTCCGAGGACACTGTCGTTACCCCAATCCATCGTTTCGCATTCGGCCAAAACATCCAGCAAATTCTTGATGGCGGAAACTCCCATTTCGGGGTAGCCGGAGTGCGCAGCACGCCCGACAACAGAGAGATTCACCATTAGCATGCCTTTTTGCGCAGTAGCGAGTTGGTTTTGTGTCGGCTCGCCGACGATGACGTATTCGGAATTCCATTTAAGCGTATTTGCCCGTTTTGCCCCGACGCTATCTGTCTCTTCACCGACCAGAAACATATAGCCGAAGTTTGTAATGCCGCTATTGCGAAGCCTGTCGCCCGCCTCGAGCATCGCAGCAATGATGCCTTTCGTGTCGCAGGCTCCTCGGCCATAAAGGAAGTCGTCATCTTCGCGAGCAAGAATTGGAAGCGCTGCCGGCGGCACGGTATCGATGTGTGTGCAGAACATAACGCGGCCTTGTCCTGCAAACGCGAATACATTGAAGCGATCACCAACCACATTGTGCCGCTCGACGCGATATCCGAGCGATGTCAGATGTGACGAAAGGAACTCGCCGATCTCCCTTTCCGTGCCCGTGACGGAAGGAATGGTGATGAGTCTCTTCGTCAGCTCAAATGGATTCATCTCGGCTCTTTCCTGAAAACGTACGTTCGAGCGCGGCGGTCACTCGCTCGCGCGAAAATTCGCGCTCGTCGCAAAGAAAACGAACAACACCATCAAAGTCGGGCGCGGCAAACTGAATCTCGTAATCATCAGTGACGTTCGGGTTCAGAAAAATCTCACGAATATCCTGGACCCTTGGGCCAAGCGACTCTCGAATCTCCGTAGGCATGCTGTCAATTGAGCCGAACTCAGCAACCAGTTTCAATGCTTTTTTGGGCCCGATACCCTTTACTCCATCGTTGAAATCCGTGCCGATGAGTATTGCAAGATCGATCAACTGTTCCCGGGTGAGTCCGTAGTGTCCAAGCAGTGCAGAAGCTTCGATCAGTTCGGGAGTGATTGCACGGAATGCTCCTTTGCTCGGCAGGAATTCTTTGCCCGAAATGGTTAGGAATCGCAGTAATCTTGGGGCTCCGAAAAGTAGACAATCATAGTCCTTGCTGGCCGCTGCCCAGATGCTGGACTGTCGAGCCATATGGGAGGCTTGTGCTTCACCTTCACTCGGCGCTTGTATGACCGGCAATCCCATCAGCTTCAGCAACTCGCGTGCTTCGTCCGTCATGTCACGCGTGAGACGTGACGTCATGGTCGCTTTGGAATACGCTTTTGCCAGATCGCCCGCCTCTATCGCCAATGCATGCTCTGCATCATATCTTTCCTTTATGCTTCGACGTCGCGCGATCTCTTCGAGCTTCAGGCTGGGTGGCTTACCATCGAAGACGAAGACTAGTTCCAGTGCATAGTCGGTCATCAGGCGAGTCGTGCGATAAAAGAGGCCGGACAGATGAGACGTGATCCGGCCGTGCGAATCCCGCAACGGCGATCCGTCCCGCAAACGAATCAACGCTAGAAACTGATACAGCTCACCGTTCGTATCAACAGCCAGGCGCTTTCCGCGAAGGTCCTCCAGCGTAAGTGATTGTTTGATGATGATCGGCGTAAGAAGAACACCCATGTTCGTGACCTATAATACCGGCCATGGCCTTAAGTGAGTCCGAATTTCGTTCCCGTTGCGACGACGCATTCGACAAACTAAACCGCGCGCTTGGTGCGGTCGCGGAACAACACGACGTTGAGATCCTTTTCCAAAACAACGTGCTTTCGATCGAAATCGAAGATCCGAGCCCAGGGAAAATTGTAATCAGCCCTCAAGCTCCTACGCGCCAGATCTGGATATCGGCGCAGTCGACAAGTTTTAAGCTGGACTGGTCCGGTTCGAATTTCGTGTTTCCGGCCACAAGCGAAACGCTCAATCAACTTGTCGGCCGGCTGGTTGGTGAGCAACTGGGTATTGGGTCCATCCAACTGTAGCGAGATATATAATGGCCGCCCGCATCGGGAAGTAGCTATCTAGGAGGATCGTTCATGAAAAAATTCATGGCGAGCGCGTGCATGTTTGTGTTCGCCATCACCGGGACAGCCCTTGCACAAGAGCCGGAATGGAATCCGGCTCGGGTCAAAGAGTGCAAGATTGCCGCTTTCGCCGAGGACTGTGTGCGGCATGAGCAGGGTTATCAGACTGTCCACAATCCTCCACCTGGAGGACGCAGCAGGCCTGGCCCGGCTTTGCCGGATCCGAAGACTGAAAGCGGCCGAGAGCAACTCGCATTCAGCATGCTGACCTGTACGCAGCAGATCGACAGCAAAGCTTTCGCATACATGAAGCACATCCGGCCGCGTCGCGCCCTGATTGTGGACGAACAGAAAGGGCTGGTCGCCACCTTCCCGCTCTTCGTGCACGACGGGACACGCCGTGGCGCCCCCGCCGATGCTCCT
Organism: Terriglobia bacterium; assembly: GCA_035315305.1. Lineage (GTDB taxonomy): Bacteria > Acidobacteriota > Terriglobia > 20CM-2-55-15 > 20CM-2-55-15 > 20CM-2-55-15. The sequence continues at coordinate 9,129 of DATFXZ010000646.1, forward strand.
CCGGGAATGATTCAGAATCTGATAACGATGGAGACGTTCGGAATTCGCGACGGGCTGATACACGAAGTCGAAGTCTTCCCATTCGTCACGGCCCCATACGGCTGGGGAAACGGCTGGACGATCGGCTCAGGCCGCTAGTTCAGAGACTACTTCACCGCCGTGGCTTCGATCTCGATGAGTAGTTCCGGAAATGCCAGTCGGGACACACCGAGCAACGTGCTACTCGGGCGACATCCAGCTTGAGTCAACCGGCTTACAATCGCGTCCCAATTTGCAAGCAACTGATCGACATTCGTCGTGTAGTAGTTCAGGCGCGCTACATTCGATAATCCGAATCCGGCCTGCCGCAAAACAGTTTCAAGATTATCCAGCGCCTGGTTGACCTGGGCGCGCATATCACCAACATGCGCGGGCCTGCCTTCCGCATCGACCGAGGCCTGTCCGGCACAATAAAGCACGCGTTCGCCCCCGCTGACTTCGTACGCCTGAGCAAATGCAAACTGGTCCTGCCATTTCCATGGATTGATAATTCTCTGTTCCATAAAACCTCTGTTCTTTTTTACGAAACATTTTGCCGCGATTCTGTTTGAAATTCACCTCACTGTGCTGCCCGAGTCGACGAGGCGTGCTACGATTTTTACGCGGCAACTCTAATGAAGCTTCTCCAGGTCATACTCTTGCTTTCGTTGTTCTGTGTCGCTTCTTGCACCAAGGACCCGCAGCAAGGAGGCGATCCAAGCGGAACATGGGTCGGCGATTTTGGTCCCGCCTTCTACGACAGGAATACGATCACGCTCGAACTGCATTGGGATGGAAAAGAACTGACGGGCATGATTCGTCCGGGCCTGCAGGGCGGGCGCATGTACCGTAATTTCGAAGGTTTCCCCATCGAAAATGCTTCATTTGATCCGAAGACGAGCATCTTCAAGTTCGAAGCGATGTACAAGCCGCGAGCGCGCCATTACATAATCGAAGGTAGAGTCAACGGCAATACGATTAGCGGGAGCTGGAATCGACCGGATGAAAATCGCGATGGCGATTTCAAGTTGACTAGAAAATAACCGGCGCCTATCCCTCAATCCGCTCGATAAGATCTACCTCAGCAGGTGTCAACTCGATGTCATAGACGGCAAGGTCTTCTTGCATGTGTTGCAGGTTCGTCGTACCCGTCAGCGGCACCATCCCAACATGCATAGCGAAACGAAAGATCACCTGTTCCGCATGAACACCGAGTCTTCGGGCAATAGGCACGACAGCGGGGTTCAGCAGAACGTATGGATTCGCGGTGAGCAGCGAAAAACCTTCATACGCGATACCGTGCGTTTTGCAGATCTCCCGAACCTGGCGATCCCATCCACGACTTGCAAAGCACCGGTTCTGTACAATCATCGGCGGAATCTCCGCCTGTGCAATAAATGTCGCCAACTGAAGTGCGTTGACGTTACTGACACCAATCATTCGGGCGTGCCCCGCGGTATAGATTCGACTAATCGCCTCCCAGACTTCCCAGTCTTCCTCACCCAGACCCGGATAGGTGTATGGCCCGTGGAGCAGATAGGAATCGATGTAGTTGGTTTCAAGGTGCTTTAAAGACGAGTCGAAGGACTGCTGCACTTGAGCCTCCAGCTTCGCCTGAGGATCATAAGGTACGCGGTGGTCTTGTCCATTGAGCGGCGTGAATTTCGTCTGAAGGAATAATGCATCCCGGGAAATGCCTTCCGTCGCTAACTCCGCTAGAGCATCGCCAACGAGCGGCTCTTCATAATGTTTTGGCTGGTTGGCCGTATCGATAGCTCTGAAACCTGCTCTTACCGCTGTTTTCACAAGATGCGCTGTGGCCTCTTTTTTCCATGCGGTCCCATAGATAAATGAAGGGTTGGACGCCATATCAGCATCCAGTCTACAGAAACATGTCAACCGCTGGCCCGGCCGGTGTCGGAAAAGATTAAATAATGTAAGATGGGTTTCAGTTGATATCAATTATTGGACGGTATAACCAGTGGCGAACAAACGATCGTTCTGGGTTCTTTCAAAACAACCCAAGGAAATTTCCGGCTTTGGTCGGAATCCTATTCCTGCGCAGTTCAAAACTCAGGAGGAGGCGACGCGATATTGCCGACAGATGAATCTGAACAAAGGCGCATATCATCCCGGCTACTTCGTCGAAGAGCGTATCGGGAATCAACCCGTGTCTGCTCCTAAGAAGAAGATGGAAGACATCGACGAATAGTCAGCAACATAGCCTCAGTTCGAAACAGGCTGAACCCATCGCATGATCACGGATACCGGCGCACCATTAGCAAACCTGCTGGGCTTCATTACTGGAATTGTCCTGTATGGGATGTTGCTTTGGATGGTGTTTACTTCGCGTCGTGAACTGAACCGGTTATTGCTTCTCACCGGATTCCTTGGATTCGCCTGGAACGCCGGAGCTTTGGCCGGATACGGCCTGATGAATCTAGGCATCGCTGATTCCTCCCCGCTGTTGCTGGCCGCTGCCTTCGGAGCCTTGTGCTTTCTTCCTTCTGTCGTGGTTCATTCGGCCCTTGCGGTGAGTGACAAACTCAGTCGGCGCATGAACCTGCTGATCGCGATTCCCGCTTATGCAATGAGCAGTGTCGCGACGGTGATGCATTTCAATTCCGCAATGACGTCAGGCACTGCGCCCTCACAAATTGCCCTTCGAGGTGTAACCGTCGGTTTTGCCGGCTTGATTCTTGTGCTTCTGGTGGCCACTCGCGGACAAGAAAATCGAGCCAGCATTCTCTGGGTTGTTGCGATGTCCGTATTCGCAGTTTCCGCATTACACCTCAGCTATCACCAGGGAAATGATCCTTGGTGGCTTCAGCTGGTAGGACATCACGCGTCCCTTCCGCTTGCGTTGCTCATCCTCTATCAGGATTTTCGTTTTGCTCTCGCCGACATATTCTTGAAACGGGCTCTAGCTTTCATCCTTCTTGCAGGCCTAACTTTTGGAGTGTTTACGTTCGGTGTCAGCCCGCTACTTCAATCGAAGCCGTTCGACGAGCGGTCGACGGTATTGCTCTTGGCGATGTGGGTGGCGACTGCGCTCACGTACCCAGTTCTACACCGCAGCGCTGCGTGGTTTGTCGATAAGGTGGTACTCAATCGCGTCGACTACAACGAGCTCGGCACCAAGCTCGCTCGGGAGATCGATCTTTGCGAGTCACCGCAAGCTGCACTCGACGAAACGACTCGTGTTCTGGCGCCGGCAATCAGCGCGGGTTCTATCAAATGGCTCGAGTCGAACACACCTGATCCCAAATTGTGGGTACAACCAGACCGCCGAAGCGTGCGCGTCACCATTCCCACGTCAGAAGACCCGCATTACGTTTTGAACATTCGCGATTTGGCAGGGGGACGCAGGCTGCTATCGGATGACATCGCAATGCTGGAACATGCGGTACTGATTGTGGCCCGACGTATTGACGCTGTCCGATCGATGGAGGAACGATATCGTCACGACGTCCGCGAACAGGAAATGCGCAAACTGGCCGCGGAGGCAGAACTTCGTGCTCTACGCGCTCAGGTCAATCCACACTTTCTTTTCAACTCCCTTACAACGATTGGACACCTCATACAGACGGCACCGGAACGGGCACTAGACACCTTGATGCGGCTCTCCGGTTTGTTGCGCAGCGTTTTGAGATCGAGTGACGAATTCGTAACGATTGGCGAAGAGCTCGACTTGATCGAAGCCTACCTCGATATCGAGCGCGCCAGATTCGAAGATCGCTTGCGTGTTCAGATCGAAGTTCCCTCGGAGCTGCGTGAGATTCGGATTCCCGCTCTGGTGATTCAGCCGCTGGTGGAAAACGCAATCAAGCATGGCATCAGCGAACGCGTCGCCGGCGGAGAAGTTCGGATATCGGTACGACTAGAAGAAAACGTCGCCGTCATTACCGTGCTCGATACAGGAATCGGCGTGACAAAGGCAGTTCTCGCGCGTCAACGCACACGAGGACTCGGACTCTCAAATGTTGAGCAACGGCTCAGGCGCTATGGAGCGTCGAACCCGCTGATCGTTCAAAGCACCCCAGGCGGCGGAACGACCGTGGAAATCCGAGTCCTTCTACAGGCCGACGACGTTGCTCGTCAGACAGCCCTGAGGCCAGTATGACTGATTCCGGAGATAAGCTGCGCGTTGCCATCGCGGACGATGAAAGACCTGCGCGCTCGTTTCTGGCCGCGATTCTGCGTCGCTTTGACGATGTCGAGATAGTCGGGGAGGCGGCCAATGGAATGGAGGCGGTGGCGATGATCGAGTCCTCGCGCCCCGACCTCGCGCTGCTTGACCTACAGATGCCCGAAGTGGACGGTCTCGGCGTCATACGCCTGCTAAC
>DATFXZ010000647.1:0-6482 GCA_035315305.1 Terriglobia bacterium
AATCACCACCTGCTCCGGACTCTGAATGATCTGGATATTGCTGTTGTACGCGAGACTGGAAATTCTGGGCAGACCTTGTGTAATGCATCGCTCCCAGAGGCTACGGTCGAACCATGAGTCTGCGCCGCGTCCGGCTTCGAAACCACCTGTGGCACGCAATGGCCGTCGATTTAACTCAGCTTCTCCTTGTCTGTCGCGTGCTCCAGTAACTAAAGGAGGAATTTTCCCATCGGGTGGATCCACGATAAGCGATGTGCGATGTGTCTTGACGACGTTTGTTGCCCGATCCCACCAGAAATCGTTGTACGCTGCTTCAACGTCTCTTTCTGGATTCTCAAAGCGAGCCTCATCACTGTTTTCTTCTATCGCCTTCCTCTCGAGCTGAGCTGCTTCCTGAGGTGTGAGAAACTCCCGGCCGGCAAATTGAGCAGGACGCTCCAAAGGTGTGATGCTGTGATTATCCCAAATGCCCTGGAGGTCTGGATGACCCCATGCCGTTTTCGGCGATGTCGATAACTTCTTCGTCGGTGCATTGGATACCTGTCCGGCGGTGAGCGCCACCGCTGCAAAGCAGGCGATGGCAGACAAAAATATAGCCCGCTTACTCATATGCTCTCCTCCAAGCAGTGAGGCTCCTATTTTGATCGGCAATTTCGCGTCAGTATATTCGCTGCGATGGGCTGCGGCCAAAATTACGATTGCGAACCTTGTAAGGCAACCAATACACTACGCTCCTGAATGCCATAGGGGGCGCTCTTACAGCGCCCCAAAGAGAGAAAGCGCAACAAAATGTTAAAAGCAAGCAAAGGAAAGATTTTACCTACAGCGATCATCGGTTCCTTGCCGCGTCCGAGCTGGTATACGGAGAACCTGGGTACGCGTTCGTTCGTCGACGCGATGGCGAACAATAAATTTCGTGAACAATATGTAGATGCGTTGTCGTGTTATTTAAAGGATCAGGAAGTCGCGGGCCTCGACATCCTCACTGACGGCGACTGCCGGTTCGATCAAGACGTCGGCGGCCAGACTTGGACCAGTTATCCCCCTCGGCACATGTCGGGTTTCGAAGCCACGCATCCGCAGCTTGCACGCGCAGGCGCAGGCGGAATCGGCTTTCCACGTGGACACATCCTTCACGATTATCTGGAAGCGCGAGTCATGCCCAAGATCGTGGGACCGGTTGCACCGGGGGAAATGCAGTACGCGGAAATCTGGAAAGCGGCGCAGCGTTTGTCACCACGGCCCGTGAAGTTCGGCACTGTCGCTCCGGAGTTGGTCGCCTACGCCGTGCAGGACGAGCACTACAAGGATTTGCCATCGCGCATCATGGCTCTCAGTGATGCATTCAATAAAGAGTTGCATGATCTGGCCGACGCGGGTTGTTCGGTCATCCAGATCGAAGATCCACAACTTCACCTGCTTGCGGCGCGTCCGGTTCCGAATAAAGACATCACACTCGATTTCATGCTCAAAGTCTTCAACAACACAGTTAAGGGACTGCGCGAAAAGACTGAAGTCTGGTGCCATACGTGTTGGGGGAATCCATCTCAGCAGCGTATGTTCGCCCAGGTTCAGTCTTACAGGCCCGCCCTCGAGGTCTTGAATCAGGTCGATGCCGATGTCATTACATTCGAAATGAAAAGTTCAAACGCAGCGGACCTTGAGCCTGTTTGTAAGCAGATCACGGGAAAGAAAATTGCCATCGGCGTGATCGATCACCATACGTTGCAGGTCGAGAGTCCTGAGGAAGTCGCCGATCTTTTACGGCAGGCGCTGAAGTACGTATCGGCCGACCGGCTGTCAGTAGTTACCGACTGCGGAATGGGTCGCGAGGGAATGAGCCGGCGCCATGCTTTCTACAAATGCGTGTCGCTGGTTCGAGGAACGAACATCGTGCGGAAGGAGATTGGCGCTCCTGAGGCCGAGTGTCTCGCGGCCGATCCGAAATATTCGTTCATTCGTACGCTGTAAGAATTAGCCACAAAGAGGGACAAAAGGCACAAATGGTTTTTGTGCTTTTGTCCCTCTTTGTGGCTACTTTTCACAGCAGTTGACCTTGCACCCACTCCAGCTCTTTACAGACATAGTCAACAATGTTGCCGGTCTTCAAGCTGTCGGGCAAGACGTCCCACGTGTACGTTTCGATTTCGAGCTGCCGGGAGACGGGATTCGCTTTGTGAAATTTCAAAGCATCTTCAATTGCAAAACGCGTTGTGCGGAACGCTCCCAGATCATCCAGGAATACCGGCACGTGAATGTGCGTGCGCCATTCGCGAGGACCGGGATTTGATTTCCACGCAGCGAAAGCATCTTCAAGGTTAAGGAACATCGTGTATTTGCCATCTTTCTTCTCGAGAGTCTGAGTCAAATAGATGGTTTGGGCATAACGATGCAAAACGTCGATTGCTTTTTCATCGACCTGCGGGACGTAAATCGCGGCGGCCTCCTGAAGCTTGAAGACGGGGACGCCGGCATCGACGAGTTTCTGCAGTGAGACCGAAATATTTTCGTATTCCACTGCCTGATGACAAATGTCGAACACTGTCCCCACATGACGCCGCAGTGCCGAGTGCGCTTCCGAAATCGGAATGCCCGCCAGCTTTGCCAGCCTTGCTGCCGATGCGCCTGAATAGAGATGGTTTTTGAAATAGTCGACCGTTTCGTCTGTTGTCTCTAGGAAGCAATACGGCTCGGGTTCGAGAGCCAGACCAACCGTGCGGCCGGTGCGTTCCTTCAGTTCGATCAGGTGTGCGGCCACACGCAATACATGCTCCGTAAATGCTGCAACGACATCGGGGCCGGTCACTCGCGGCTTGAAGCCAAGCGGCGGGCTCTGGATTGAAGGCGTGGTCCCTTCGGGCGCCACATCCGCCAGAACCTCGGCGACATTGATCGTGTACTGCGTGCGTTCTTCGGTTCGCCAGTCCGGCTCATAGACCTGCTCTTTGACGACGCGACCTTTAAACGGACCATAGGGAAACGCGTTCACTGTGTAGAGGTACATGTCGTTGTCGTCGAGAAACTTCTTGAGCTTGTCGCGTTCGGCGCGGTTGCTGACTAGTGTTTGTGCCGATTCTGCAGCCAAACGGAGTGAGACTCCGAACCGTTCCTTAGGCGCGATGCGCTCTTTCACCTTTGGAACGTAAGTCGTGAGGCTGTTCCATATCTCATCCCAGTTGTCACCGGGATGAACGAGTGTGGAATACGTAAGATGACCGAGACCTTTGCCGAGATCCATAGTTATTACTCCTAGATACTCAAATCCGAACGCGAACGATTACGGGAAAACACAGAGACACAAAGACACAGAGGCACAAAGGCGCGCATCCAAGGCTTTGTTAGTGCGCGCCTTTGTGCCTCTGTGTCTTTGTGTCTCTGTGTTTTTCATCCCATCCATCATGTTTCATTCCAGCCCGCATGCACGAGCTTGCTCTCGCGCGAGAACCGCCTGATCTTTATCGCCATCACCGTGAGCGATCGCACCCAGAAGCCGTTCGCGGTACACATCGAGAGTCGGGAGAGGAACGCGAGCGAGATCCGCTGCGGCTAGTATGAGGTTGGCGTCTTTGATGCCGACAAAAACGGGAGAGCCCACCTTGTCGAACGTTTCATCAACCATGGTTTTGCCATAGCCCTTGTAGGCCGGAGCGCCCGCGAATAAGCCGTCCGTCATGACATCGTACATAACCTGCGGAGCGACGCCGTATTTGCGGACCAGGGAAAATGCCTCGGCTTGAGCCACGATAGCGGCGCCCAGAACCATGTTATTGGCCAACTTGATGGCGGTTGCAGACTCCGGCTTCACGCCTGCTTCAAACGTTCGGCGGCCCAGAACTTGAAACAACGGACCACATCGGTTGATCGCGTCCGGCGGGCCCGCGGCAACAATGCCGAGTTGTCCGGAAGCAGCCAAGTCTGGACGGCCAAGAACCGGAGCTGCGACTAGAATCTGATTGGCCTTCGCATGAGCATCGGCGAGAGTCCTGATCGCGGTCACGCCGTATGTTCCCATCGCGAGATGGATTGCTCCTTCAGGAAGGGCATCACACATACCGCCCGCGGCAAGAACCACGTCCAGGACGGTGGCATCTTCAACGAGCATCGTGATTACAACGTCACGTCCGTCGCAGAGGTCCGCAACGGATGACGCCACTCTCGCTCCAGCCGCTCCGAATTCTGCCGTTGCCTCACGCACAACGTCGTAAACGGCCACTTGATGGCCGTTATCCAGGACGCGGCGGGCCATGCCTTTACCCATCCGGCCTAAGCCAATGAAACCAACCTTCATCGTGATGACGTACCCCTCTGCGAAGACTCTGCTAGAGCGCAACACTATAACACTGTAGGGTGGTCCATGACTGCCCATCGACTGAGATGCGTTAGGATTGCTTGCATGGACGAGTACGGCTCTATCGCTAACCTTTACGACTATGTAGTCCCTTATCACCAGCGGCAGGACATCGATTTCTTTGTCCAGACCGCGCAGGCATCCGGTGGACCTGTTCTCGAAGTGGGATCCGGCACTGGACGCGTTCTGATTCCAATCGCACGAGCGGAAGTTCAGATAACCGGATTCGACCTGTCTCCAAACATGTTGCAGGTGTGTCAAAGACGATTGCTTGCCGAACCGGAAGGAATCCGGTCCATGGTCACTCTGAAACAGGGCGACATGCGAGATTTCGATCTGTCGAGCACCTTCAATTTAGTCATTCTGCCGTTCCGTCCGTTTCAACATTTAACGACCGTTGACGATCAACTTTCATGTCTGGATTCGATTCACCGGCACTTGGTGCCAGGTGGCCGGTTAGTTCTCGATCTGTTCAACCCGTGGCTTGAAGCGCTCCTTCAAGACAATGTCGGTAAGGAAATCGGCGAGGAGCCCGAGTTTGCCACGCCGGATGGCCGTCGAGTCGTTCGACGCCACAAGATTGTTGGCCGTGACTACACGAATCAAATCAACCACGTTGAGCTCATTTATTACGTACTGCACCCTGATGGTCGCGAGGAACGCCTGGTGCACGCGTTTCCAATGCGCTACTTGTTTCGCTTTGAGGCGGAGCATCTGCTGGCGCGCTGCGGGTTCGCCGTGGAGAATATTTACGCGGATTATGACAAAACCCCGTATGGGTCGAAGTATCCGGGAGAGCTGATATTTGTGGCGAAGAAGGTCAGAGTTTCGGCGGCCAAATAACTTCAACTTAAGCCTGCAGTCTAACCGGCACATGTTTTCTCGGATGGACATTTGTCGATTGTTGTCAGGTTTGGTAGTGCTGTTGTGTGGCGGCTCACTTCCGAGCGAAGGCCTTGCGCAGAAGGTGAATGTAGGCGTTGTTACTGGCGTAAGTCTAAGCGATGATTTCCGTCCAGCGGTGGTCACGACTTTGGGAGGTGATACGCTTCACGTTTCCAACGCGTCGGAATGGTTCGCGGTTGGACCCGCAATTGAATTGGTGCTTCCGAAGCATCTCTCCATGGAAGTTGATGCTATTCGCCGGCGGATACGTTCGAAGCAATTGACCGTCTATGGACAGCCTGTGGAATTCCCCAACGGCGTGGTCATACGATCATATGGTCCGGTCGTCGCCGAGGATTTTGCGTGGCAGTTCTCAGCGCTTGGTAAATACACAGTTGCCAATCGCACAGTGAAGCCATTTGTGGAGGCGGGCCTTTCGTTCTTGCCGCGTGAAAATCGTGACCAAATCGGAGTCACAGCCGGATCGGGCATTGAGTTGGCTTTGTGGAACCTAAGCTTAGCGCCGGCGTTGCGTTATACCCGGTGGCTCAACAATGACAGTTTCGGTGGAGTCAACGATCAATTTCAATTCATTGCTCGAGTCCACGAGAAATCCGAATCGGTTCGGCCCAGAGCTTTTGGGCGGCAGCTGACGCTGGGATTTATCGCTGGGTTTGGCCTGACGAAACTCCTCCGAAACCATCTGGAGCCGGCGATTGGGTTCGCATCGACTTCGGATGCGCATACGCCAGTCGGTGGCTTCTTTGTAAAAGTTCCGGTGCGGAATCATTTCTCGCTAGAAGTTGATGGACTGTATCGACCGACACACACCATCGATCAGAAAATACTTCCTGATGGCTCTCTTCGGAATTCGACGCGCAGCGCGTTCCTGACATGGCAAGTCCCGGTGCTCGCCACCTACGAAGTGCCGATTGCCCGATTGACTCCAGTCATAGAACTCGGTCCCTCCTTTCGCGTCATTGCCCATACGGACAGCAACCAACATTCTCACCATGGAATCACGGCCGGAGTTGGTGTTGCCGCACGCATGTCCAGTTTCGCAATCTCACCGAAAATTCGATACACACGCTGGGCGCTTGATCGAGATCGCTTTGGCCGAGAGCCTTTCGATGCGACACGGCCGAATCAGCTCGAATTGGTCATCGCGTTCTCGTTCTGATTTGCAGAGCTGTTTGGGTGATTTAGACGTCTGACCCCGTTTGTCATGTAGAATGAGGTGGCCTGCTCA
>DATFXZ010000648.1:0-12838 GCA_035315305.1 Terriglobia bacterium
TCATTCACAGTCGGCAGTGTCTTTTTGTTCAAGAGCACGCTTAAACCTACCGGGGCAGTGTACGAGAAATTGAAGGAGTACGTGTTGTGAGTCCGATTTACATTTGAAGACCCACACACTTCCATGAACTCCCCGATTGCAATCATTGGCGCCGGTGGCTGGGGCACAGCGCTGGCCATCACGATGGCACGGCATGGAAAGGACGTCCGGCTCTGGGCATACGAACCGTACCTCGTCGAGACAATGCTCGCGACGCGAGAAAATCCGCTTTATCTTCCGTCCATTCCCGTCCCTGAATCGGTGCGCATAAGCAATTCAATGTCCGAGGTACTTGGAAACGCTGGGATCGTCATCATAGCGGTCCCTTCGCATGTGTATCGGTCGGTCTTCACCCAAATGCTGCCGCTCGTGAACGATGAGATGCTTTTTATCAGCGCGGCGAAAGGGATTGAAAATGACACGCTGATGCGCATGTCGGAGGTGCTGACCGATGTCGCCAAACCACATTTCACTCTCCGTATCGCGGCGATTTCCGGTCCGACGTTCGCGCCCGAAGTTGCACGCGGCGAACCGACAGCGCTGGTCGTGGCATCGCCGGATGCCCAACTTCGCCTGCTGTTGCAAAAGGAATTATCGGGGCCGCGATTCAGGCTCTACACGAACTCGGACCTCACCGGCGTGGAAATCGCTGCAGCTATAAAGAACATCATTGCCATTGCTGCCGGTGTCGTGGACGGTCTCGGGCTAGGCTCCAACGCTACTGCGGCTTTGGTCACACGCGGTCTGGCTGAAATCACCCGGCTCGTTATCGCATGCGGAGGAAAGCGCGAAACCCTCGCGGGACTCGCAGGCCTGGGCGATTTAGTGTTGACCTCGTATGGCAGCTTGAGCCGAAACCGGCACGTCGGGTTTGTGCTGGGACAAGGACGAAATATCGACGAGGTTCTGGCGGGTATGCGTATGGTTGCTGAAGGTGTGCGAACCTCCAAATCGGCAGTCGCGCTTGCCCGCAAACTCGATATCGAAATGCCGATCGTGCAGAAAATGTATTCCGTGCTTCACGAGGGTGGAAAACCGCAGGACGCCATTCATGATTTGATGGAAAGAAAGTTAAAGGAAGAGTAATTCGATGGAATTCATCACTCTATTCGGAACGCCGAAGAAAAAAGAGCCGACCGTATTCGAGAAGATCAAAGCCGCCGTCAAACAGACGAAAGAGAACTTCACGGAGCAGATTCAGGATCTCGTCGAAGGCCAGAAGGAGATTGATGCGGATATGCTCGAACAGCTCGAAGCCATCATGATTGGCGCGGATATCGGCGTCGCGACGACGAATGACATTTTGAAAACGATTAAAGATCGGATGTCGAGAAAAACGCTTCAAGACCCGAAAGAACTGCGCGGAGCAATCAAAGAGGAGCTGCGGAAAATTCTGGCCGTGAATTACAAGCCTCCGAAGGAGATCGCCGAAGGCGAGCCATTTGTGATCCTGATCGTGGGAGTCAACGGAGTCGGCAAAACAACGACAATCGGCAAGCTGGCCCATCGATTTCAGGCCGATCATAAAAAGGTCATGCTGTGCGCTGCAGATACTTTCCGAGCAGCCGCGATCGAGCAACTCGAAATCTGGGCCAATCGCGCGAATGTGCCGATGGTCAAACAAAAGGCAAATGCCGATCCGTCCGCGGTGCTCTTCGATGCGCTGCAATCCGCGAAGGCAAAGAAGATCGATTATGTCATCACCGATACGGCCGGGCGGCTGCACACGAAACACAACCTTATGGCGGAGCTCGAAAAGATGACGCGCATTGCAGGACGCGAGGTGCCCGGCGCGCCCCACGAAGTTCTGCTCGTGATCGATGCAACCACCGGGCAGAATGGCCTCGCGCAAGCACGCGAGTTCACGAAAAGCGCAGGTGTGACGGGGCTGGTGTTAACGAAGTTAGATGGAACGGCCAAAGGGGGAGTCGTTACCGCGATCGCTAAAGAGCTCAAGCTGCCCATTCGCTTTGTCGGTGTCGGGGAGAAGATGGATGATCTCATCGAATTCTCGGCAGATGATTTTGTGGAATCGCTGTTCGCGGCGTAGGTGGCCGTAGCCGGGGCAGGGGCGGCAGAGCGTATTCGAGATCCCGAATAAAGATGGATGATCAAACCTACATCCAACGGACCCTCGAACTTGCCGAGAAAGGGCGGGGACTAACAAGCCCTGGGGCGATGGTCGGGGCCGTCATCGTCAAGGATGGCCGCATCATCGGCGAAGGCTTCTACACTTACGCTGGCGTCCGTCATGCCGAAACCATCGCGCTCGAGCAGGCCGGTGACGCAGCACGCGGCGCGGCCGTCTACACGAATCTGGAGCCATGCTCGCATCAAGGCCGGACCCCGCCCTGCGCGAAGGCGTTGATCAATGCTGGTGTGACCAGAGTTGTCACTTGCATGACGGACCCCAATCCTCTCGTCAATGGAGCCGGAATCGCCGTGCTAAGCGCCGCCGGCATTCAAGTAGTCTCGGGCATCCTCGAAGACGAAGCGCGAAAACTGAACGAAGCTTTCATCACCTACAAAATTGAACGTCGTCCTTTTGGAATTCTGAAAATCGCAATGACTCTCGATGCAAAAATCGCGACTCGATCGGGCGAGTCCAAATGGATCACGTCGGAAGAATCACGCTACCGTGTGCAACAGCTTCGCCATCAAGTCGACGCGCTGGTCACAGGCAGTGGAACGGTCATCACCGATAAACCCCACCTGACCGACCGGACCGGCCTTCCTCGGAGGCGCCCGCTGCTCCGTGTGATTCTCGACCGTCGCGGGCGGGTGACAGAGTTTCCGGGGGCGCTCCTCTTCCGTGACGGCCTTGAAGATTTGACCGACAAACTGTTCAGTATGGAAATCCAGAGCTTTCTTCTGGAATGCGGGCCAGATCTGGCATTCAACGCCATCCGCGCTGGAATCATTGATAAGATAGTGGTCTTCGTCGCACCGAAAATCCTCGGCGGGCGCGAAATTCCCGCCATCGCAGGAGAGGGCATAGAGAGATTATCTGATGCGATGCCGCTTCGAGACTGGTCTGTGGACCGGTCCGGTCAAGATGTGGTTTTAACCGCGTATGTTCACAGGAATCATTGAAGAGATCGGAGAGGTTGTCGAAATCAAGGAAGCCGGTGATTTCCGTGCGATCCACGTCCGCGGCAAAACTGTATGCGATGACTTGAAAATCGGTTCAAGCATTGCGGTCAATGGTGTGTGTCTAACCGTTCGGTCGATTGCCACGAATGTTTTCACCGCTGAAATGTCACGCGAGACTCTCGATCGCACCAGTCTTGGTAATCTCGCCAGAGGTTCGATCGTGAATCTCGAGCGACCAATGCGCGCTGAATCCCGCTTTGGCGGTCATATCGTGCAGGGCCACGTGGACGGAATCGGATGGATTCGTAAATTCGACCGTGAAGGCGATGCATGGAATCTGAAGATCGAATATCCAGCCGCTGGGGCGCGTTACATCGTTGAAAAAGGTTCGATTGCCGTCGACGGCATCAGCCTGACAGTAGCCGACCTGCAGGGTTCGAGCGTTTTTTCTGTCGCAATAATTCCGCATACATTCGAGAATACGAACCTCAAAATGAGTAAGACCGGAGATCCGGTGAATCTGGAGTTCGACGTCATAGCCAAGTATGTCGAGACTTTGATCAAACCTTATGCTGTTCGTAACGATTGAAGAAGCCATAACGGAGATTCAGGAAGGCCGCATGGTCATCATCGTGGACGATGAGGACCGCGAAAATGAAGGCGACCTGATGATCGCTGCTGAAAAAGTCACGCCCGAGGCTATTAACTTCATGGCGACCCACGGCCGAGGTCTAATCTGCCTCCCTATGACCGGCCAACGACTGGATGAATTGAACATCCCGTTGATGGTATCGGACCACAGCAACACGTCACCGTATGGCACCGCCTTCTGTGTTTCAATAGAAGCCCGGCGCAATGTATCTACGGGGATTTCCGCATTTGATCGTGCCCAAACCATCCACACGGCGATTGATCCGAAGACTCAACCCAGCGATCTGGGCCGCCCTGGACACGTGTTCCCGCTGCGCGCACGCGATGGCGGCGTGCTGATTCGGGCGGGTCAAACGGAAGCATCGGTGGATTTAGCGGCGATCGCCGGACTCACACCGGCCGCCGTCATTTGCGAAATCATGAAGGAAGACGGAACGATGGCCCGCATTCCGGACTTGATTGACTTCGCCATGCAGCACCAGCTGAAGATCATCACTGTCGCGGAGTTGATTCGCTATCGTCTTCGCACCGAACGGTTCATTCAGAAGATCGGTGAGACAACCCTGCCGACACCACACGGCGATTTCCGCATGATCGTCTTCGAAAGCGCATTCGATCAGGAGTCGCACATCGCTCTTGTTCGCGGAAACATCGAAGATGGGGAAAATGTGCTCGTACGCGTCCAGACGCACTGCCTGACTGGACACGTGTTCGGCTCACCGGCTTGCCATTGCCGCGAACAAATGGACCGTGCTATGGACATGATCGCCAATGCCGGCCGCGGAGTTCTTCTATACCTTCACGAGATGGGCCGGTCGCGATCCGGGGCAGCCCTTCTCGAATTTCACGGAAAGCACGGCGTCGACTCGAACGAAACCATCGGGCTGAGGGGCGAACAACGTGAGTACGGCATCGGCGCGCAGATCCTTGCGGCATTAAACATTCGATCGATGCAGATTCTCACCAATCACCCGCGCAAACTTGTAGCGCTCGAGGCGTATGGATTGAAGATCGTCGCGCAGGTCCCGCTCAAAGGGGTCAGACCCCTCGTCCCCTGACGGGTTACTTCACTTGCCAAATCCAGAACGCGGTTTGCCCTCCGATCGCGTGGACAACCTGTAGATCGATGGCCGGTATGTGGCTCAATTCCAGAAGCATGCTGTCCTCGGCAATACACAGCAGACGCGTCCCGTTGGTCGTCGCGCGCGTGAGCTCATCCGGAGAAAAGGCAGTCTGGATGCGATTGAACCAATAATATTGCAAACCATATTCCGCCCATCGCGCGGGCTTGTACATCAACACAATCTGATCGGCAGATACTATCGAAGCGAGTGCCGCTTTCCAGGGACGCATCGTGTCTGTTGCGTCGAATCGCGGAAAGACCATCGTTGTCGCCGTGATCACGAGGGCAGTCATTGCAATCACATTGAAACCCGCAAGAAATACGGGTTTCAGCCATACAGCAATCACGACGAGTATCGCGGCCATAGTGAAAGTCACAGTCATGATCAGTGTCCCGCTCACGTGCGGATCCACGTTCAGGGTGGTTCCGAAAAATCCGAAGGCGACACCGATAAACGCCATTGTTCCAGCTTCGATAAATACCGCGACTCGGTAGACACGGGATCTCGTCTGCATGATTTCTCGCGCCAGCAATAACGCAATGGGCGCGACCATCGGCAGGATGTAGCCCGGCAGTTTGGATCGGGAAAAAGAAAAGAAAACGAATGGAACGATCGCCCACCACAAAAGAAGGTGATCTTTCTTGGTGAATGTCCGCCGTAACGCAGATATCAACAAGAACGTCCACGGAAATGTCAGCAGCAATAAAACGGGAAGAAAAAAGTAGACCGGCCGGTCATGTCCGAAGATTGGAGTGGTGAATCGCTCAAAATTGTGAGTAATTAAAAAGACATCTAGAAAATCCCAGCCATTTCGAATCGCACACAGGACATACCAGGGTCCCGCGATGGCCGCCATGATCCAGAGTCCTTTTGGATGCCAGGTTTTCCATTCACTCCACGTGCCGCGCAACAGGACAAAACCTGCAAGAGACAGTACGGGCAGCACGAGCGCAATCGGACCTTTTGCGAGTACACCCAAACCGAGCGCGGCGTAAAACGCGTAAAACCACCGATGATTTCGCGGTGTGGAACCGTTCGATGCCACCAGAAAAAACACGAGCGCCATCGTCAAACACGTCGCTAACAGCATATCCATCGATGCGGCGCGTGCGAAGGTAAAGCAACCAATGGAGGTCGCAAGAATCAGAGCCGCAATGAAGCCGGTCGCCCGATCCCAAAGCTTGCGGCCACACCAGTAAAGAAGGAAGACGCAAATGGTGGCGCCCAGGGCAGATGGAAATCTGGCGCCCGCTTCATTAATGCCGAAAATTTTGTACCCAGCCGCCGAAAGCCAATACATCAGGACCGGTTTTTCGAACCACGGAACACCGTTCAGACGAGGAGTAACGTAGTCGCCCGTCAACAGCATGTCCCGCGCGATGGCGGCGTAGCGCGGCTCATCTGGACCGATCAGGCCTATACTGTTCAGCCCATGGAAAAAGAACACGTAACATGCGGCGGCTAAGACGGCGATGATGATGTGGTCGAAATACGGACGCAGCCTAGGCTTCATGCGAAATATGCAAAAATATCACGATGCGCGCAGGCATTAAAGGCGTCGCCGAATACTCGCTCGCACTGCTCATAGTTCGCCTCTTCGCCGCGATGCCTCGCCATTTCGCATACCCAACCGCTAAGACGCTGGCCCGCCTTGGGTTTCATCTCGCGCCCCGACAGCGTCGTGCTGGTCTTCGCAACCTGCAGCTGGCGTTTCCAGAACTTTCCCAGAAGGCGCGGGAAGGAATTCTACGCGGAAGTTTCGAAAATCTCGGAAGACTACTCGTGGAGTTCACTCACATGCCGGAATTGAATAAAGGCAACATCTGCCGGTTCGTCGTTCATGACGGACTCGAAAATTACCTTGAAGGTTTGCGGCGTGGCCGAGGCGTTATTTTCATGACGGCCCACTTTGGCGCCTGGGAATTGAGTTCGTTTGCTCACGCAGTTTATGGATATCCTTTACGATTCGTCGTTCGACCGATCGATAATCCTCGCGTTGAAAGACTGATTTCGACGTATCGCACGCGCAGTGGCAACATTCCTATCGAACGACGAAGTGCTTCGCGCGATATCTTGAAGGCGCTGCGGCAGAATGAAGCTGTCGGAATTCTCTTCGACCAAAACACGACGCGAAGCGAAGGCGTTTTTGCCGAGTTCTTTGGAATTCCTGCCGCAACGACGCCAGCCCTCGCCCTGTTCGCCTTGAGGACGGGCGCGGCTGTCGTTCCGGGATTCTTGATTTGGGATGCGAGTTTGAGAAAGCACCGCCTTCGTCTGGATCCACCGGTCCAGTTGATCGAGACCGGCAATCTCGAGCATGACGTGCTGGAAAATACGAAAGTCTTCAACAAGATCTTAGAAAGCTACATTCGGGCGTACCCTGATCAATGGCTATGGATTCACCGCCGGTGGAAGACCCGTCCAGAGGGTGAAGCGTCCATGTACTGAAAGAAATGCAAGGGGTCAGACCCCTCGTCCCGCAGTTCAGGGTCTGACCCGTTACCGCAGGGCCTGCCCGTACACCATACCTTCCAGACGGGCAATTCTGTCCTCCAGTGGAGGATGGGTGCTGAACAGATTCCTCAATCCGCCGCCGCGCAGCGGATTCACAATGAACATATGGGCGGTAGCCGGATTGGCATCCAGCGGAACTCGTTGCGATCCCACCTCAAGCTTTCTCAGCGCGTTCGCGAGCCATAACGGATTTCCGCAAATGCGAGCTCCCGTCGCATCAGCTTGGTACTCTCGCGAGCGCGAAATTGCCATTTGGATTAACAAAGCAGCGATCGGCGCAAGGATGATCATCAAAATTCCGCCAATTACTCCGCCGGAGCCTTCATTGTCATCCCGGCGTCCACCGAAACCACCGAAGATCATTGCCCATTGCGCCATATTGGCAAGCAAACTAATTGCGCCGGCGATGGCGGCAGCAATCGTCCCGATCAGGATGTCTCGATTTCTGACGTGGCCGAGTTCATGCGCCATGACACCTTCCAGTTCTTCGCGTGTAAGCATCCGGAGGATCCCCCGCGTAGCGGCGACTGCGGCATGTTTCGGATTGCGTCCAGTGGCAAATGCATTCGGAGAGTCCGAGGGAATTACATAAACCTTCGGCATAGGCATGTTCATCTTCAATGCCAGGTCATGAGTAACACCCCATAGCATGGGAGCTTCAGCTTCCGTGGCTTCTTGCGCGCCGTACATGCGCAGCACAATCTTGTCACTGAACCAGTAGCTGAACATATTCGTGGCTAACGCGAAGATGAACGCAAAGATCATTCCTTGCCGGCCGCCAAAAGCTCCGCCTAAAAACACCAGGAGGACAGTTAAGCCAACCATGAGAACGATCGTTTTCGTGGTGTTCATTTCAATCTCCTAAACTGCGCTCTAATAGTTCAACGGGATGAACCACTTCAAGGTTCATCCCGAATTTCTTCGCGCCGTACCTGAATTGGAACATGCATCCAGGGTTCCCTGTAGCCAGAACCTCGATGTTTGCCTTTTGAATCTTCTCCATTTTCCGGTTCAGAATCTCCATCGATAGTTCGTTTTGCGTAATGTTGTAGATGCCAGCGCTGCCACAACACTGATCGGCGCCTTCAACTTCTATTAACTCTATGCCTGGAATAGCTTTTAGCAACTTTCGGGGTTCGACCTTTATCCCCTGGCCGTGAATAAGGTGACACGGATCATCGTAGCCGACGCGCCGCGCCAACGGCTTTTTTAGACGTTCGAAGATCCGCGTAGACACTAAGAATTCGGCGATGTCCTTCACTTTTGAAGAGAACTCGCCCGCGCCATCGATAAGCACAGAATATTCCTTTAACATCGCGCCACATCCCGCGGCATTAATAATGATGCCGTCGAGTTTCTCCGCCGGAAATGCAGCGATGTTCTTACGGGCCATATCCTTGGCGGTATCTCTCAAGCCGGCGTGGTTGGCGAGGGCCCCGCAGCATATTTGCGTCGGGGGAACGACGACGTCGTAACCGGCCGCTGTGATCAACCTTACGGAAGCCCTGTTGATGGCGCCCATCATCGAGTTCATCACGCAGCCTGTAAAAAACGCGACAGTCCCCTGCTTTTCGCCTTCCGCGCGATACTGGGTGTTCAGAGGAACGCCACGTTGCATTTCCAAATCCGGCATGAGCGCTTCAGTTGCTGCCATTCGTGGAGCGATTCGCTTAAGTAATCCAGTCGATCGGACCAAACCCTGAACACCGATCGCTCGATACAACTGCAACATCCGCGAGGCAAGCTGAAACCGCCTCGGATACGGGAAGATGTGCCTCAACACGAAACGCGTTATCCAATGCGCCGGCCGTTGCTCGGTGATCGTCCCTCGCATCTCTTCAATCATGTGGCCGAAATGCACGCCGGACGGGCACGCCGTCTCGCATGCCCGGCAGTCCAGACATCGGAACATGTGCTCAACGACAGAATCGGTTATCTTTGCGCGGCCTTCATCAAACGCTCGCATCAGATAAATGCGGCCGCGCGGCGAGTCCATCTCGCTGCCGAGGACCCGATACGTGGGGCAAGACGAGAGGCACAGACCACAATGGATGCAGTCCAGGTAGAGCGGAGCTTTCTTTTCGTCTTTGCTTAATGTCTTCATATCAGAGCAAGACACAGGAATTTTGAAATTGGACGAAAGGCCCATCTCAAATTTCCTTCTCCCTGCCCGGAACGGTTACTTACGTTCCCCATCAACATGACGTCCCGGATTCAATCGGCCTTCCGGGTCAAACGCATCTTTCATTTTCTTCATCACATCGTATTCGGCTTCATTCAAGCCGAAAGTTGGAAACTGCCGACGCACTTCGACGGGCGCCTTCTCGATTACCGCACGATATTTCTGCCGAATACGGCCGATTTCATCCGGCGAGGTAATCTGCATCAGTACAATCCCATTCAACGCATGCGCAATCCAAGCCCCAGGCCGATATTCCTGTATTATTTCACGTACTGTTGTTGGAAGTCCGACGGCCCGCACGACAACGGGGCCGAAACTGCTGTACATGCTCCGAAGCCGCTCCCAAGCCGCCGCCTCATCGGCGCCTTCGGTCACTTTCCAAGCCGCGACAGGCGGCAAATTCAGCAGTTGCCAATCCACGGCACGAAGATCTTCACCAAACCTTAACCAGAGTTCGTGTTCGGGGCCGACCCACTCACATGCTACCGGCTGCAGTCCACTTTTCCGCACAGCAGCGATACCATCCGCAACTGTTTGCATATCCGGAAAGCGCGCGATCGCTGTGGCCGTCCGCGCGAATTTCGAGCGCAGCTTAAGGCTGATTTCGACGATGATTGCGAGCGAGCCCAATGATCCCGTGTAGAGCTTGTGAAGGTCGTAGCCCGTGACATTCTTGACGACGCGGCCGCCCGCTTTAGAAATGCGGCCGTCGATCTCGACGACTTTCATTCCGATGATCCAGTCGCGAATCGTACCGACCGCGCGAAACGGACCCTGCGCGTTCGCGGCGGCAATGCCGCCTATCGTCGCCGCCGGCCCGTTCCAAGGATCGAGCGGAAGGAACTGATTGTTCTCGAGGAGTGTGTGCTCCAGCTGCTCGAGCGTTACGCCCGCTTCGACATGAACTGTCAGATCTGCCGGCACATATTCCGTAATTCGAGACAAAGCGGTCAGATCAACAGCGCAGTCGGCGCGCCGCAGTGGATTGCCGAAAAATGTTTGCGTGCGTGCGCCCAGAGGAACAACGGCGCCTTTCTCTTGTGCCAGGAATTCAGCAAGTTCTTGAACCGATTGCGGCCGCACGGTTCTCGCAGGCGAGATTCCGTCGATGGTCAACGCTGAACCTTCTCAGGCGAGCCGAGCAAAATTGATTCGACTCTTTTTCCGATTTCAGCGGTACTCGTAGTCGTATGTTTGCCGACCTCTGTGCAGCCACGCCGGCTGGGAAATATTTTGTCGGGATTGAGAAGCCCGGCTGGATTGAAAACTTGTTTGACGCGCATCATCGTCTGGAGGTCGGGATCCGTGAAGACTAGATCCATGAAATCTTTTTTCTCGTACCCGATACCATGTTCGCCGCTAAGCGATCCTCCGACTCCGACACATAATTTCATGATCTCTTCGCTCATACCGAAGATCTTGTCGACCTGATCGGAATGGCGGCTATCGAAAAGAATCAGCGGATGCAGGTTGCCGTCGCCGGCATGAAATACATTTGCGACGCCCAGGCCGTAACGCTCCGACATACGATCGATTGCAACAAGAACCTCCGGCAGGCGCGTCCGCGGAATGACAGCATCCATTGTGATCATGTCCGGAGCAAGCCGCCCCATGGCGCCGAAGGCGCCCTTGCGGCCCAGCCACAACTTCGCACGTTCATCATCGTCCTTGGCAACACGGACATCGTAAGCGCGATTCCGTCGGCAAATCTCGACAATCGCGGTCGAGGTTTCCTCGAGGCCTTCACGGAATCCGTCTACTTCGATCAATAACGCCGCCACGGCATCTTGCGGATATCCGGCCTTATAGACCGACGCTTCGACGGCCTCAATCGTTTTCGCATCGACGAACTCGAGCGCTGATGGAACGATCCCGGCTGCGATCACATCCGACACAGTCTGGCTGCACTCTTCTACGGAGTGAAAAGCGGCAAGCAGCGTCTTTACAGCCTGCGGCTTCGGGAGAAGCCGTATCGTGATTTCCGTGACGATCGCAAAGGTTCCTTCGGATCCTACGATCACGCCAACCAGATCCATGCCGACAGGTTCGCCCGCCGGATTTCCCAGCCGAATGATCTCTCCTGTTGCAGTCACTGCCTCGATGGCCAGGATGTGGTTCGTTGTCATTCCATACTTCAAGCAATGCGGACCGCCGGAATTTTCCGCCACGTTGCCGCCAATGCTGCACGACATCTGACTTGACGGATCCGGCGCGTAATAAAGCCCATGCGGCGCGGCTGCCTGCGAGATGTGCAGATTCACGACACCAGGCTGAACGACGGCGACTCGATTCTCGACATCGATCGAGAGGATCCGATTCATCCGCTGCAGCTCAATCACGATGCCGCCTTCAACGGCCAGCGCGCCTCCGCTCAGACCCGTTCCGGCGCCGCGAGGCAGGAACGGAATGCGGTATTCATTGGCGAGACGAACGACTTGCGCAACCTGCTCCGTCCTCTGAGGAAAGACGACCACATCCGGCCTGTTTTTGAAGAGCGGCAAGCCGTCGCATTCGTAGACGAGAAGCTCGGTCTCATCTTCCACTACGGCGGAGGGTTCAAAAATCTGCCGCAGCTTGCCCATGACTTCCTTGTTCACGGCTGTTTTGGCTGCTCCTTGAGTTTTTGAATTTGCTCTTTCACAAACGCTGCTTGCGGATGATTCGGGTTCGTAGCGATCATTCGCTCCCAATACTCCAATGCCCGCTTGGGATCGTTCTTGCCGTGCAG
Source organism: Terriglobia bacterium (assembly GCA_035315305.1). Taxonomy (GTDB): domain Bacteria; phylum Acidobacteriota; class Terriglobia; order 20CM-2-55-15; family 20CM-2-55-15; genus 20CM-2-55-15. Next base: position 12,332 of record DATFXZ010000648.1, read on the forward strand.
CATGGTAACGCCCAGGTTAAACAGCGCTTGCGCATTCTTGGGATCCGATTGCAAAACCTGCTGAAATTCCGCAATCGCATCATCGAATCGTTCCTGGTAGAACATCGCTGTGCCCATGTCCGTACGGACGTTTAGAGCATCAGGTCGGACTTCCAATGCGGTCTTATATAGGTTGACCGCGTCGCCGTAATTTTTCTGATCGAAATTCAAATTCGCGAGTTCCACGAGGGAATCGAAATCACGCGGGTTCTGTTTGATTTTCGCCGACAATTCCTGAACGCGCGCCATATCGGCGGGAGGCGCAGACTCCCGTGCCGCAGAAAGATCAGTTGGAACATTCGGATCTACCGGCAGCGGCATAGCGCGAACTTTGTCCGGCGCCCGTTGTTTTGTCCATGTGTACAGAGCGCCAAAGCCGATCGCGAATCCGAGCAGCAGAAAGAGCCATCGCTGCAAACGCATGCGGCCATGATATCAGCCTTCGTGCCTTTGTGTCTTTGTGCAAGG
>DATFXZ010000649.1:0-8136 GCA_035315305.1 Terriglobia bacterium
AAGCGTGCGAAGCGCAGAATCTCGCTTTCGAGGATTCGTTCCTGATCGCTGTGGGCGCCGAAACCGAGGGGACCATCCTCAACGTCCGTTGCCGGACCGATTCCGTAGCATTGGATTCCTTTGGCCCGAAGATACGCCATATCTGTCGCGCCCGTGCTCATCGTCGGCAGCGTCGGCGCTTTGTACGTCTTGGTGACATTCGTCTCGAGCACCTTGAACACTTCAGAATCCAGCTTGGCGGGTCCCGAACCCGGCCGAACGTCGCGGGCGGTCCACGCAACTTGTACTGCGGGATCGTTCACGACTTTCTTAACCTCCTCGAGAAACTTCGCGGGATCCTCATCAGGCAAGGTTCGAACGTCGAGCAGCGCTTTTGCTTCAGATGGAATTACATTGATCCGGTAACCTGCATTGAACTGATTCGGTGAGATCGACGTTCGTAGCATCGATGCGTGGCGTGGTTCCTTATCGAGGAAATAATCATCCGCCGCTTCGACTTTCTTACGATCGGTGCTCAATATGTCGCGGTACCAGTGCGCCTCCTCCGGCTTGGAGACTTCGGCCAGTCTGGAGAAATAAGCTCCAGTCGTGTCGTTAATGCGGACGGGAGTACGCCATTTGGCGACGGCAGCCACGGCCTCAGCGAGATGAACGACGGCGTTCGTTTTCAGCGGAACGGAACCATGACCGGCGACGCCTCGTGCGGTCAACTCGATCGCACGAGGAATTTTTTCGAGAGTTTGAACCGTCGCGTACTTAACCTCTCCGCCTTGACGCACAACTCCTCCGCCTTCGGCGAGGCAGAACTCGGATTCGATTTCCGAATAGTGTTGATTGACCATGAACTGTATGCCGACACGCGAGCTTCCCTCTTCGCCTGCTTCAAAAAGAAAAATGACATCACGATCCAAAGGCACGTTCAATCGTTTCAGCGTGAGGGCGGTCATGAGTGCGGAGACGACGTTGTCTTTGTCGTCGACCGTACCTCTGCCGTAAACGTAACCGCCATTGCGAGTCGCTGAAAATGGAGGGAATGTCCATTTTGCCGGATCCACGTTCACCACATCGGTATGCGCCATGATCAGCAAGGGCCGTTTTGTTCCGTTGCCTTTCAACCGCGCCACGATATTAGGGCGGTTCGGCTCAAGCGAGAACGTTTTCGTCTCAATGCGTCGTTCCTTTTCCAAGACCTGCTTCAGGTAATCTGCCGCGGGTTTTTCGTTGCCCGGAGGATCCATTGTTTCCAAGCGGAGCAGTGCTTGGTAATGCCGCATTGTCTCTTCTTCAAATGCCTTGAAGTCCGGTTGCGGTGACTGGCCAAGCAGACAGATGGACAGAGAAACACATACAGCCAACGAGAAAATTAGGGTGCGCATAGTCCGAGCAAGATATCATTCGGAAGTCGAAAAATGAAGAATCGGGGATCGCTCTTTTTTCTGTCCGTGTTTCTCATTGCGTGCGGATGCCAGCATTCCTTTCCGGATCGAGCGATGTGGGACGGAATCGTGCAATTGCCCGACGGTATAACTGTGCCTTTCCGTATGAATCTCGATCTTTCAGGGGAGAAGCCGGCCGGATACTTCCTTGTTGGAGACGAAAAAACGCCGATTCCCGAGATCTCGCGAAGCGGGGACTCGCTGACCCTGACCTATTCCGAATACAGCGCTGAAATACGCGCGACATGGAATGGCAGTCAACTTGTCGGGCATTACCTACGCATCAGGTCTGATGGCACGAAATCTCTGCACTTCACCGCGTCTCCTGAAATGAAGTCTCCGAATAACAGTGACCCGTCGTTTCCGTCTCCACAAATCAACGGCACTTACCAAGTGCTATTTCAGGCTGAAGACAAAGTCGACGCCACAACCGCCGCGAAACTGTGGACCAAGGATGGCGCGGTATATGGGACCTTCATCGCTCCCGACGGGGATTACGGACTGTTGGAAGGAAAGCCTTCCGGAACGCGAATCCAACTCAGCCGTTTCACCGGTTGGCAGGCGATCGCCATCGTGCTCGAACAGGACGCAGGGACGTGGTCGGGGACGTTCTATGCCGCGAGCAATGCGAAGCCGCGGCCGTTCGTTCTTCAGCCACGCCCAGACCTCAATATTCCACCGCCGCCTTCGATGCGGACTGCGATGAAGAACCCGAAAGGCGAATTCGCATTTTCGGGAGTTTCGCTATCCGGAGCAACGGTGCGCGATACGGATGAACGCTTCAAAGGGAAGGCCTTGATCGTAGACATCATGGGGACGTGGTGCCACAACTGTTTGGACGAAGCTCCCATCTTGCAGCGGCTGCAGGAGCAATTCGGCAAAGATGGACTCGAGATCATAGGACTTTCGTTTGAAATCAGCGATGATCCCGCGCAGGCCCGGAAGAATCTGCAGCTCTACAAAAATCGATTCGGCTTAACGTACACGCTCTTGTTCTGCGGCTCACTTGACGATGAAAACGTCAAGAAGCAGATTCACAGCCAACTCAACAACTTTTTCGCTTATCCTACGACGATCTTCATCGACAAGAACCACCAGGTTCAGACGATTCATAGCGGCTTCAAAGGGCCCGGGACGGGAGACGAATTCCAGCGGCAGACCCGCGAATTCGAGGAGTTGGCAAGGAAATTGGTGCAGTAGCTTGGACAAATTGAAATTGGACGAATCCTGCATCTCAAATCCGAGATCCGAAAATTCAAATTGGACTGCGCTACTGTCGACATAGGTTCAATTCAAAATCTCGGATTTCGGATTTGAGATGCAGGATTCGTCCAATTTCGAAATTTCAGCATAGCTCGCCGTCGAGGAAATCAATGAGAGAACACATGAACACGAGACGTTTAATAGTTTTTGTTTTCGCCTGTCTTTTGTCAGGCGCCCTAGCAACTGAAGGATGGACACAAGCCCGGGCGCTGTATCAGCAGACGCAATATAAAGGTCAGGAGATAGGAAAGCTTACAGGTGATGTCTACTACGCGCGAATGGACGATTACGTCTCCGCGTTCATGGTGACAAATGAGGGCATCGTCCTTGTCGAACCGATCGGAACGGAAATGGCAACGTGGCTCAAAACCGAACTGGCGAAACGCTTCAATATGCCGGTGAAGTATGTGATCTACAGCCATTCGCATTGGGATCACGCCTCGGGTGGTGCATTGTATGCGGATACGGCAAGGTTCGTCGGACACGAAAATATGCTCAAGAATATCGCGATGCCTCCTGCGAATACGCCATTGCCTCAGAATGCTCGCGCCCAGGATACGAACGGGAACGGCCGTATCGAGCAGGCTGAAGCTCAGGGAAACATTAAAGCCCAGTTCGACCTTTATGACGCGAATCATGACGGCGTGCTGACCGGCGCGGAGTTGGCGCGCGGTCCTATCGCAAATGTTCGTCCGCCGGATTTGACCTATACGGATCGCATGATCATCAATCTGGGCGGGAAGCGCGTCGAGGTGATTTCCAAGCCGACCGCTCACGCAGACGACAACACGATCGTGCGCTTCGTGGACGGCACGAATGTGCTTTTTGCCTCCGACTGGATTACGGTTCACCGGCTCCCCTTCGGACAAATCGGAGATGCTGAAACAGCCGTCGTGAAGAGCGTCGAAGCAATGGATTTCGAATATTTCCTCTGCAGCCATGGCGCCTTAGGTAAGAAGTCGGACGTCACCGCGAATATTCGATATCGTGAAGAACTAAAGGGCGCCGTCGCAAAAGCCATCGCTGCCGGACAAACACTGGAGGACGCGCAAAAGAGCGTGACGATGGACGCTTACAAAGACTGGGAATTCTACGAACAGCAGCGTCCGCAGAATGTTGCGGGAATGTACCGGGCGTTGTCCGCGAGCAGGTAAAGTCGCGACTCTAATTCGAGAGTGTGTTAACCACAAAGACACAGAGACACAAAGGTCTGGCAGCTTAATTTTGAGTATTCATTCTTATTGAGCTACCAGACCTTTGTGTCTCTGTGTCTTTGTGGTTAACACACCATCTCGAATCTAGAACTGATACCTCAGCGCAAACTGCATGATCCGTGGATCGTCTGAAGCCCTCAGCTGACCGAAGAGCGAAGAGTTGGTCACGTCGTTAACCAAGGGCGCGCTGGCACTGGTAGGCAGCGGCCTGAAGCTGTTGGGAACATTGAAGACCTCCCAGCGGAAGTCGAAGCGCTGCCTTTCCTTGATTTGAAAACTCCGCGACAAGCCCACATTAAAGTCCCAGTGGCCGGGCCCAACGACGCTTCGAGTGCCCACATTTCCCAGCGTTCCTACAGCCGGAGTCGTAAAGGCATTTTTATTGAACCAGAATGTCAGCGGGCCGCCGGAGTGATCACCGATGGGATCCGCCCCGAGATTAACTGCGGGTTGGCTGTTGATATTTGTACCGTTCCTTGCGAAGTCATTGTTGTTGCCGGCGACGATACTGAAGTAAGCGCCGGTCGTGTGGCGGTAAATCGTCGATAATTGCCATCCCGATGCGAGGTACCTCAGCGTGGTTTTCTGAAACCTCGGCATCTCGAGCACTGAGGTGAGGTTCGTCACCTGACGCCGATCGCCGAGGCAGTTGCCGCGGCCACGATCACGATCCCCAGGATAAACATTGGGAATCGCGGGGTTCGCTCCCGTATCTCCGGCTTCATTGCCCTGGAACGGACCCATGCAATGGGACCAGGTATGATTTGCAGTGAGAGTCACGCCGCGGGCTGCGCGTTTGCGTGCCTCGAGCAGCAGACCATTGTAGTTCGAAGTCCCACCACTCTGGATTTCGACGAGATTGCCCACGAAGCGTCCGGTCTGCAGAGGATCGATCAGCGACAGCCGGCGCCTTTGATTCGTATTCCCGGTAGTTGAACAGACGTTAGTATTTAAAGCCGGCTTGAACGCGATGCCCTGATAAAAACAGTTGCCGTTATTGTCGGCAACCCCGGGCACGTAGATGGCGGGATTCAACTGCTCCGAACCCAGAATATGAATTGTGTGACTGCCCAGATAATTAGCAGACACAAGCCAATCATTTCCAAGCTGGCGTTGAATCGACAGATTCCAATTCTGTACCTGTGCCGGATTGATATTGCTCATTGTCGTGAAACCGCCAAATGAAACGAACGACGAGTTCGGGCTGAGCTGCACAGGAAACGGACTGACGCCGTTAAATCCCGCCCCCGGCGTCGACCAAGGATCGTCGAAGGTCGGGTTGGGTATCGTCGAGCTCTGCCCAAACGGCGGAATGATCGAGGTCCACAGATGGTACTGGGCATTCGGGTAGTCGTAGCCGAGCCCGGCTGACGCCCGAACGGAGGTCTTGCCATCTCCCTTCACGTCCCACGCAAACCCCAATCGAGGCGCAAAGGTCGCGATGTTGCGATCTCGTCCGCGTTTGCCGGGAAAGCCGGGATCGCCCGGAAAATAGAACCCGAGGGGCGCGTTCTTAAACACAGTGCTGCGGATACCGTCGGCGCGACGCTGTTCACTGTAGGTCGCGACTCGGCCTAGAGTCAGAGTCTCAGCGAGATCGGGTTCCCAGCGCAGACCGTAGCTGACGGTCCACCGTTGATTCACTTTCCAGGTATCCGCGACATATAAAGCCACATACCATTTCCGCATGTAGTCGGTGTTGGGCGTCGATTGCGTGAAGGAGCTAGGCTTGCCCAGCAGGAAATCCGCCAGCGGAAGTCCTGTGAACTGACTGCCGAAGGTGAAGGAGCCCGAAGAGGTCACGTTGGCGTTGGAGTTGGAATCGATCCATTGCAACGCGCCTCCAACGGCCCACTGGTGAGCGCCGCGGGAGAGGCTTGCATCCATATTGAGTCCGCCGGAGAACGTTCGGTATGTCGAGTCGTTCGCCGTTCCGCCGCCTAGAGCGAAGCCGGGGTCATTAACCGTCAGCTGCAGATATTTCGGTTGATAACCGCTGAAGAAATTCTTGACGCCAAGGTCGCCGAAGTTGAAGAACGCTGCGCCTAACCGTTTGATGTCGGTGTAATTAGCAACCAATCGTGTTGAGACAACAGTTTTAGGACTGACCAGCCAGGTATCACCCAACGCGTAGGACTGTGCCAGATTGCTCCGTCCGCGATCAAAAGTCGTTAAGAGGTTGTCCGGCGCGAGTGAGTATGGCACCGGTTGGCTTTCCTTCGTAAACAGCACTCGTCCCATCACCGAGTGTTCTGAGTTGAGCTGCCAGTCGGTCTTTCCGACGAACTGATGCGTGTTAACTTTGGCCGGAACTCCGATGATCACGAGGCCGCAAGGATCTGACGTTTGCGGAAGTTTCTTGGCCAAATTTACCGCTATCGGATTCAGCAAAGACTGATCGATCTGATTGTTGGTAAAGCCGAGTGACGATGGCAATGTCAGGTTCTTGCCACACGCCGGAGAAGTGACCGTTCTGAAATCGCCCGTCAACATCGCGGGCGTCGGCACGAACCGTTGGACATTGGAAGGATCCGAGCGTTCCGTTGTACCTTGATAGCCGCCGAAGAAAAACAGTTTGCTTTGAACGATGGGACCACCCAGAGTCCCGCCAAACTGATTCCGTTTCAGCGTGCTGTGAACTTTCTTGCCTGTGTTTGGGTCAACGCGCGCGAAATATTGCGTGGCATTCAACAAGTCGTTGCGGACGAATTCGAACACATCCCCATGGAATTCGTTCGTGCCGGACTTCGTCACCGAACTTACCTGGGCGCCGGAATGCTGACCTTGAGCAGCTGATAACGCTCCGGTTTCCACTTTGAATTCCTGTAGTGCATCCGGGAACGGCAGCGGCAGGCTCAAATGATCATATGGATTGGTGTGCATGCCGCCGTCCAACGAATAGTTCACGCCGCTCGGCAGACCACCAGCAACGGAAATAGCTGCCTGGCCTTGCATGCTTCGGGGCTGTGACGAGTATTGCGGGATGTCGACAGCTCCACCGCCAAGTGTGATGAGTTCGGTAACCATTCTTCCGTTAAGAGGCAATTCGAGTATTCGCCGGAACTCCATCGTCTGGCCGACACCCACGTTACGCGTTTCGACCAGGGCAGCGTTGGCTTGAACCTCAACCTGTTCGGTACGTTGACCCACATCGAGCGTCACATTGACGACGGGATTGCTATTCACTTCGAGCACGATTCCGGTCTGAACAAACGTACGAAAGCCTGGCAGAGATGCTTCCAATTTGTAAGGACCGACCGGAAGATTCGGCAGTACGTATGCACCCGTTTCATTGCTGACGGTCATGCGCGCAATACCGGTTTCCATTTGCGTCGCAGTGACTTCTGCACCCGGCAGCACAGCGCCACTTGGATCTTTTACGATTCCGCTAATCTGCGCGCCTGCTTGTGCCCATGCCTGAGCGGAGCTCAGAAATGAAACCAGCAGAGCAGTTACTAAGAATGTTGCAAAGCGCTTCATCCAACCCTCCCCTTGCTTCGATTTATCGAACTGACAGTGGCGCAAGTCTATATCTCGGAATGCCAGAAGAAAAGGGGGTTGTCGGCTTCAGCCGCGTAGGGTGAATTCGAGTTGGTGTGTGAGCGAGGGGGTCGCTCACACGCCATCTTGATTGGAGCTCATTGCCCGGTGGGGCCGAAATTCTTGGTGAGGTAATCCGCGAGGACCCGAATGTCGTCATCCGTGAGGTCTTTAGGGCCGCCTCTCTTGCCTCGCATCGATTCGATCAGTCCTTGCCAAGAGTCTTTATCGAAATGTTTGCTCTTCACACGATCGAGATTATGGCAGGTCGTGCAATTCGCTTCGAGGATCGCCTTGGCCGGTGCGTCCGGCAAGGTTTGCGTGGCCGGGACTGCCACGGCCGGCGACTGTACGGATGCAGTCGAGCCATTCATCAGTTTTGCAATCATTTCGGCTGTTCTCCTGGGCGCGACTTCTGCCGGCGTTTTGCCCTGTTTGTTCTTGAGATCGAGCCTGGCTCCGCGGCTGACGAGGTATTGCACGACTTTGTCGCTGCCTCGTTGCGCAGCGAGGTGCACAGCCGTATTCTCTTGCTCATTGACGGCATTGATGTCGGCGCCCGCATCGAGGATCATCTTGACCACTTCAACCGGATCTGCGCGCCCGGCTTTATCGACCACTTCCTCTTCCTGAGTACGCGCAGGGCCGCCGCCGGCAGCAAGCATCAGCGGTGTGCCGCCGTT